>JAUXDG010000070.1 GCA_030618475.1 Gammaproteobacteria bacterium
CTTTTAGCCCGGCTGGCGGCATCCGCCTGGGCTCTCGCCTCATTGAGGCGCCGGATTAAAATAGCCGAATAGGACGGGATCACCAGCAAAGTTACTACAAGCCCAATTGCAAGATCCGCATGCTTTTCCCAATACGGCGTAACAAGAACCACCGCACCAAAACCTAGCAAAGAAGCAGCACCTGACAGATAGAGGAATTTTTCGCCATAACGAAAGCCGTTACCGAGCGTAACCCACAAGAAAACGCCGTACCAAGGAGCACCTATAGGGCCAGTAAGATACAGTGCTACGGAAGTTATACCGACATCTCCGATCACCGCGATAATTCGCCGTATAACAGAGGGTTCTGGCCACGCCAGGGTAACCAAAAAGAATAAGGCTGAATAAGTCAGAAAACCAAGCACAATCTGAATTCCCACGGTCCACAGTTGCGGCCCGTTTGCTAAAGCTGGCCAGCTGAGAAGAATCCAAACAAGTATTACGGTGGTGATAGCGATCCGGAGCAGCGCCTGCTCTTGTTCTGGCTCGCCACGCCACCCCCGCTCCCGCCCAAAACGGGCGATTAGTGAGAATGGATATTGGATAATCCCTGTGCTCTGTGATCGCTCGACAGCCATTGCTAAGATCTTGTCCCTGGAGTAAAAAATCAGCTTTTCTACTTGTAACCAGCACTAGCGACAATATGGTTAACATGCTTTAATTATTCTTTTGTTCTGATGGGTACAAACTTTATTCATGACAAAAATAATGGTTTTTGAGCTTATTGCCAGAGAACAGAAGTGTTCTCCTGCGGATCTCACACTGGACACACGCCTGGAAGATCTGGGAATCGATTCACTGAGAGCAATTACCATCCTTTATCAACTGGAAGAACAATTCGATATCGAGGTCCCTAACGAACGCATCGAAACGATAGTGACGGTAGGGGATATCGTTACCAACATCGATCAGCTGCGACAAAACAGCGACACCGAATGCCACGACGCGTAGTTATCACCGGGCTTGGTGCTGTCTGTGGCCTGGGAACTAGTGTTGACGACTATTGGACGGCGCTGAGCACCGGGCAATCAGCCATAAGACCGTTAGGACGCCTTGGTGAAGGTACACGAATTTCTATCGGGGCGGTGGTTCCGGATTTTAATCCGGATCAGTATTTCTCTTCCGCTGAACTCCCATTACTGGACCGTTTTTCGCAGTTTGCCTTGCTGTCCGCGCGGGAGGCCCTTGCAGACGCCGGCCTGGCCGCAGGAGAAGACGCGGTCACCACTGCTGCCGCTATCATCGGGACGGGTTGTGGTGGCAAGCAGACCGATGAGGAAACCTACGCGCGACTTTACAAGGATCAGAAAACCCGCGCTCACCCGCTTACAATTCCAAAAGGCATGCCCA
Organism: Gammaproteobacteria bacterium; assembly: GCA_030618475.1. Lineage (GTDB taxonomy): Bacteria > Pseudomonadota > Gammaproteobacteria > DSM-19610 > DSM-19610 > Thiogranum. Next base: position 1,390 of record JAUXDG010000070.1, read on the forward strand.
GCGCAGCCGCCAGCCTGGTAAGCCAGCACCTGGGAATTAAGGGGCCGGTGTTTTCGGTATCCAGCGCCTGTGCATCCGCTGCCCATGCCGTAATACAGGGGCGTTTAATGATTCAGTCGGGTATGGTCAATGTGGCCTTGGTAGGCGGAACCGATGCTCCCTTTACTTATGGCCTGCTGAAGGCCTGGGAAGCATTGCGGGTTGTTTCGAACGACACCTGCCGGCCATTTTGCAAGGACCGTTCCGGCATGGTGTTGGGCGAAGGCTCCGGGATGCTGGTGCTGGAATCCGAACAACATGCAGTGCAACGCGGCACGCGGATCTACGCTGAACTAGCCGGTTGTGGCATGACATCGGATGCCGGGCACATAACCCGTCCCGATGTAGACGGTATTGCGCGCGCAATCAGCAACGCACTGAAAGATGCAGGCCTGGCCGCAGATGCTGTGGATTACGTCAATGCGCACGGTACCGGTACTCCAGCTAACGATTCGGCAGAAACTGAGGCACTACATCGTGTCTTCGGTGCTCACGCCAACACCTTGGCGGTATCCTCAACCAAGTCGATGCATGGACATGCGCTGGGGGCAGCGAGCGCCCTGGAATTGATTGCAACGGTACTTGCTATACAGAATAACTTGATACCGCCAACTGCAAACTTCACCATAGCTGGCGACGGGTGTGATCTTGATTATGTGCCCAACCGAGCGCGCGCGCAACGAATCGACATCGCGATTTCCAATGCCTTTGCCTTTGGTGGTTTAAACACTGTACTGGTGCTGAAGTCCTTGCAACCTGTTCCTTCTTGAATCTGATCACTTTCAGCAATCACGGTAAATCTTGCATATTGGGCTTCTTACAGCAATACGGTGGCACTACTACCAACCGCCCCGATTATTTCCCCTAGTAGTCGATCGAATATGCCCGATAGCGGTTATCCAAAATCAAAATAACATATCGTTGATGTGTTAAATCCCCGTACATATCAATTCAATTTTCCATCACCACGATTAGCAATAGTTAACAATGATTAATATATTTGGACTAGCTACACACTTTCACAAAACGCTCACTGCGCGGCCCGATACAGAACACGTACAAGCCTTACTACGCATCTTGATGAGCTTCCCCCACCTTCTATATATATTAAGTGTAGATCAATACGCATCTCCTGTAGGAGCGTTCAGCTTACCTTCACTAATGTTAATTTCATCCAGCCTGTTTTTTGGTGGAATTGCTTTTCTCGGGCACATAATAATATTTCCCAATACCAATCATGTAAGGCGCTGGATTGGGATCCTCTATGATATGGTAATTATCGGATTAACTATATTTTCTTTAGGTGATGCTGGTGACCCGGTGTTCGCTATGTACATCTGGGTGGTTATCGGGAATGGTTTCCGTTATGGGATCCACTTCTTGTACGGTGCCACCGCGCTGGCTTTGTTATCTTTCTACATCGTTGCATATTTCAGCCCCACATATAGTTCCGATGTTGGATTATTGGTCCTCGCAACCTTTCTGCTAGGCATGATAATCCCCATATATATTGGCGGTCTCCTCAAAAAGCTCCAACAGAACCTTGCGGCGGCACGTGAAGCGGACCGGCTGAAAACCCGGTTTCTGAGTAACGTCAGCCACGATTTACGCACCCCTCTCTACGCCATTATGGCGAACTGTGATCTGTTAGCTCGTGAGCCGGGCAATATTACCCGTCAATCAAGACGACTTCAGGATATGCAGGAGGCAGCTACCACGCTGAACGGCTTACTGGTCGACCTTCTGGATGTCGCCAGAATTGAGGCTGGACGGATAAAAATCATGTCTTCCGAATTTAACATGATTGAGTTGCTCGGGCGCGTTACACGATTTAATCAATCTGCTGCCCAGGCCAATGGAACACAGATTTACCTGACAGTGGCACCCGGCACACCTGCGCAGGTTTACGGGGATACTCTCCGGCTGGAGCAGGTGCTGAATAATATTGTTTCGAACGCGGTAAAGTATACAGAAAATGGCGATGTGACGATCTATGCGAAACCCGATATCGATCAGGATACCGGTGTCTGCAACGGCATCGTCTGTTCAGTAAGCGATACCGGCATCGGCATGGACCCTGAAGCAATGGGGCGTATATTCTCGCGCTTTGAACAGGCAGACCTTGCCTATGCGAGGCGTTATTCAGGCGCCGGTCTGGGACTGAATATTGCCAACGAATTGACCGCGCTCATGGGAGGGTCGATTGACGTCAAAAGCGCTAAGGGAGAGGGCTCCTGCTTTACGCTCACCATGCCGTTGCGCGCAGACCAGAACTTCGATTTTGACACAGTGTTTGCATCCTGCCGAACACCTGTCGCAGTCATTTGCGGCAATGTGGCGCAGCAGCGCTATTGGGAACAGCTATTTGACGGCACAACACTACCGAACGCCCAGGTCTTTACGCTACAGGATCTCGCGAGCCGGGTTGAGGCGCCTGCGGGGAACTGTGCAGACTCCACTTTTGTAGTAGTTGACGGTTGCAGGCTCGACATTGCTATCGATGAAGTCCCCACGCTCACCGATGGCTCATTCAGGAAGCCTCATGGCCCCCGAATACTGGTGAATGCGCCGCTCGGGTCGGAGGAGGAAGCAAAAGCCCCTGCTGTTTATAAAGACTATCGATGCTGGACAAGCGGTGCAAACCTGGATGATGTCAGGAAAGCGCTCGCTATTGCTTATTGGACGACGGGCTCGGAGCCTTCGAGGACGGAAAGCGATGAGGAACTGTGGCCGTGGATGAGTGCGTTGCGGGGCCTGACGGTACTTGTCGCCGATGACAATGAGCTCAACAGGCACGCCTTGTCCGGTATGCTGGCTTATACCGACGCCCGAGTGGTCGAAGCCAGTGATGGTGCCGATGCCCTGGCCATACTGTCCGAAGAACACATTGATATCGCCTTGCTGGATATTCAGATGCCGGAACTGACCGGTGTGGAAGTCATGCGTGCGCAGGCTGGACAGAAACCCGGGATGCCGATACCTATGATTGCGCTGACGGCGGACACCACGGAGGAATGCCGTGCAGAGTGCCTGAACGCCGGCGCCAGATCCGTTCTACACAAGCCTGTCGATATGAAAACTTTGTATCGTGAGCTGTATCAGATCGTAACTGGTGCCGATCCGGCGCCTTCCATTCAACTGCGGCGCTGTGCGATAGCTGGACCCGAACCGGGTTTGATTGATTATGCGTTACTGCACGAACTCGCCGAGACAGGTCAGCAGCCGGATTATGTCGCAACACTGGTGGCATGTTTCAAGCAGGAGGGAAAACAACTGCTGCGCGGGCTGAACCATGCATTTAAATTGAGTGAAACAGAAGATAGCCGCACCTTACTTCATCGTCTGAAGGGCATGTGTGGATCCATTGGCGCACGTGAGATGGCTGCAGTATGCCAGCAGAGTCTCGCCCTGTCAGATACGGAGTTATGTGCATCCGCGAATAAAATAACAACAGCGCTGTTCCAGCTACATAACGACTCGGCCGTATTACTGGATACTTTTTCTGATTCCCCAGCCAGTGCAGCACGCCCGGATTGCCCTGTGGCGCAGTCCTGTTCGTAGCCAGGAGCCTGTGCCTGGCAGATGTAACCCTCGTACGCTTTGTAGGTTAAGGTTGTGCGACATGCGCAGCCTGTGAGTCAACCTGACTTGTCACATTATTTTCAAATTTTATCAGTGCTCTTTAAATACTCTTCCAGTGCGTCGCACGGTGACTTCTGACTGCCGGTGTCAAGGTGTAATTCAAAAAGATTAGTGATTTCCAGGCTGACTTCTTTCAGCGTCCTGTTGCGTGGTCGACAGAATGATCTCAGCTTTTCCAGCGCTCTCATCCGCGATATGCCGAAGCTAACCATGACCAGTCCAACTGCAATACCCACAATCCCCGAAACTTCCACCGCTCGTACCAGGTTACCGATTTCACCGGCCCGAGCCAGTGCAGTATCAATGGCCAGCTCCACCTGTTTGGGAGTAACCGGTTTCACCAGGTAACCCAGGGCGCCGAATCGTGCCGCACGTTGCACAATGGTTTCATCCGAGAATGCGGAAAGCATGAGGAACGGGATCTTCTGTCGGTGCAGTGTGCTGGCGACGTCAAGACCCGACTTTCCCGGCATCCGGTAGTCGAGAATAACGAAATCAAAGGGATTGGCATCGCACATGGCGATGGCATCGGAACCCGAGTCTGTGACTGACACCGAAAACCGATCTGCATTGATGCCGCCCTGCAGGAGAAGCCTGATCATCGGGTCATCATCCACAATCAGGATATCCAGCAGGCGATCCGACACTCTTTTTTTACTATGGTCAGCCGGCATGTGGATTACTTGACAAACCTGACGCCGCAACGGTCGAGGTAGACGGCAACCAGGTCAGGCCGGTGCACCGCACACTGTTTCAACAATTCAAAGAACCTCTTCCTGCTTAGAACAACAACCGATGAAATTTCAGTGATCGCCTGCTCATTTGGTGTTCCGTCGTCGAGTCCGGCCGTGCTTACCTCGAGAAGCTCGACGGGTGACACTGCCAGCCCCAACGACAAGCGCTCAAGATTATCAATGCCGATATTGTGCTCACTACGTTCGACAGAGCCAATATATGAGCGGTTCAGGCCACAAAGTTCAGCGAGAACCCCCTGTGAATACGCCCTCCCTAAGCGATACTCACGGACGTTAAAGCCGATCTTCTCACGTAATTTCGTTAATTCCATGTAATCTCCTCCAGTACACGACCCAGTTTCTGTGCCGTGATCCAGTGCATTTGTGCGGAGCCTGCCGCTGGAACCAACATCTGTATCCTGAAAACGAAGGCTGGTTACAGCGAATGAGTTGAAATTAGGCCAATCCATGGCGTACTGCTCCATTAGTAACATAAGCCTCTACGCCTGAGACCAGGCCACCGCCGGCGGTCGACGCAACGTTATAATCCCTTTGCTGGCTATCCAGGGGGAGTAGACGGGATGCGTACGAACTACCGTCAGTGGGATATCGAGGCATGCGAAGTATGATAATGCTCATCACACTTCATAAGGAATGGGCGAATTCAGGACCCAAAGCAGCTGTGGGACAGCTAGCTGTATAGCAACACAAAACCCGATTCAGTTCAAGAACTGAACAGCCTCTCGCCTGATAAGACCGAATTAACCCGTTAAGGTGCTCGCCATCCGGCTTCTCAGCCGCCAAGCTTTTTATCACCGTGTATTTACGTCAATTCCGCTGGATACTTCAGCTAAACATTTATAGGCTAATGGCCGATACAAAGTCTGCTGCCCTGCACCCCGGGCGTAGCGACTTGACTACAATGTATCATATGGAACCAGGGAGCCCGAGCGCGTGCGTGCATAGCCATGGCAACAGTACTCATTATTGATGACCAGGCGACCAGCCGGCACATTCTTTCGCAGATTGTTAAATCAATTGATTCCAACCTGCGCCTGGAAGCCTTCGAGGAAGCCCAGGGTGCATTGGATTGGCTGAAGCGGTCCCCGGCAGACCTTATACTCACCGATTACAAAATGCCCGGCATGGATGGCATCGAGTTTCTCCGACTGGCACGCTGCCTTCCGACGGCAAAACATTCGCCGATTATCATGATCACTTCACACGAACAGACTGACGTTCGCCATAAGGCACTGGAGCTGGGCGCAACAGATTTTCTGAGTAAACCGATTGATCACACCGAATGCCGGGCACGATTTCGCAATCTGCTGCAACTGCAGCAGCAACGTTTGATTATCGAAGACCGGGCCAACTGGCTGGAAGAAAAGGTCGCCGAGGCCACGCACGCTATCCGCATACGTGAACACGAAACGCTGTTGCGCCTCGCTAAGGCGGGTGAATACCGCGACGAGGAAACCGGGAATCACGTTCTCCGCATGGCAAAATATTCATACCTGATCGCTAAGCAACTGGGGCTGGATGAAGCTGAATGCGAGACGATTGAACTGGCGGCACCGATGCACGATATCGGAAAAATAGGTATTCCGGACCAGATACTGCTCAAACCAGGCAAATTATCGGTAGAGGAATTCGCTATCATCAAGCGACATACCCGCATCGGTTACGAAATCCTCAAAGACAGCCCGTCCAAATACCTTCAGATGGGCGCCATTATCGCGTTTGGACACCATGAAAAATTTAATGGAAGTGGTTACCCGCAAGGGTTGCGGGAAGAGGATATTCCGCTGGTGGCGCGTATTGTGGCTGTGGCTGACGTCTATGACGCGCTCTCGTCAAAGCGCTGCTACAAACGCGCCTGGTCTCACGATGAAGTCTTGAACATGCTGAATGAACAGTCCGGGCAACACTTCGACCCACGTTGTGTACAGGCATTCATCGGCCAACTCGAGGAAGTCCATACCATTCAGGCCCGCTTCACCGATGACCCGGGCAGCGCCTAGGAGCCTGTCGGCGCGGATATCAGGTGCTCTGATAGAAACGCGGCACACGCGACGTAACTCCGCACAACAGTTCATAACTGATCGTTCCCGCGTACTGTGCGACCTTCTCAACGGGCATGCCCGCACCCCACAGCGTCACCACATCGCCTGCTTTGGCCTCCGGCTGGTTGCGCAAATCGACACAGATCATATCCATGGAAACACGTCCCGCCAGCGTCACGGTGCTTCCATTTACCAACATTGGTGTTCCACTGCGGGCGTGGCGAGGATAGCCGTCACCATAACCGATGGCCGCCACCCCGACCGGCATATCCTCCGGACAGACCCAGTCCTGCCCGTAACCAATAGTCTCGCCTTTACGCCGCTGGTGGACCGCTATCAGGCGGGTTTCCAATGTCATCACCGGCTGTAACTCTGCCTCCAGCGCATGATCCGGCGCCATGGGCGACGCACCGTATAACATGATCCCCGGGCGTACCCATTCAAAGTGCATATCGGGCCGTGTCAGCAACGCCGCAGAATTTGCCAGAGAGCGTTCGGCAGCGCTCCCTTGAAGCGTCTCCGAAAAATGAGTGAGCTCGGTAAAGCAGGCTAACTGCGTGCTGTTGGCTGGATTATCAGGCTCGTCGGCACAGGCGAGATGCGATAACCAGCGTAAGCCGTTGGTTTTTACATAGCGCAAGCGTTGTAAACGCTGCCACATGGCCAGTGCGGTCTGAGGAGAAAAGCCGAGCCGGTTCATACCCGTATTGACCTTCAACCAGAGATGCACCGAGGCGCCGGATTTGAATCCTTCCAGCCAGGATATCTGCTCTTCACAATGAACGACCAGCTGAAGCTGATGCGTTATAGCAAGCTCGAGTTCTTCTGCTTCAAAAATGCCTTCCAACAGAACGATATCGTGGCTGATGCCGGCTTCACGCAATTGCATGGCTTCTTCGAGACTTGCAACAGCAAAGGCGTCAGCCTTCATCAATGCGCGGGTAACCGGTATCACGCCATGGCCATAAGCATTGGCCTTGATCACCGCCATGATACGGCTTTGCGGTGCGGCCTGGCGTGCGACGGACAGATTATGTGTAACGGCCTGCAATTCGATACGTGCCCGAACGGGCCGCGTCATGCATAATCCTCGTTGGAATAGGACTCAACAGCCGTGAAGTTCTCGAAGCGGGTATGTTTACCGAGAAAGGTCAGGCGGCGTATGCCGATCGGACCGTTGCGCTGTTTGCCGATAATAATTTCAGCCGTGCCCTTGTCCGGGCTGTCTTCGTCATAGACTTCATCACGATAGATAAACATGATGACGTCCGCATCCTGCTCGATTGCACCGGACTCCCTTAAGTCCGACATCACCGGGCGTTTATTCGGACGTTGTTCCAGACTGCGGTTCAGCTGTGAAAGCGCCACCACCGGCACCTTGAGTTCCTTGGCCAGTGCTTTCAGCGAGCGTGAAATTTCGGAGATTTCACCGGTACGGTTTTCCTTGTGACCGGGCACCTGCATGAGCTGCAGATAGTCAATGATAATCAGCCCTAAATCGTGTTCACGTTTCAGCCGCCGGGCACGGGCGCGCAGTTCCGTTGGACTCATTGCCGGTGTATCGTCAATAAACAGGGGCGCTGCGGAAAGAATACTCACCGCTGAGGTCAGGCGTGGCCAGTCATCGTCCTCCAGCTTACCGGTGCGCACCCTGGTCTGATCAATGCGTCCCAGCGAAGACATCAGGCGCATGGCCAGCTGCTCACCGGGCATTTCCATACTGAACACGGCCACCGGCTTGCCGTCCTTGATGGCCGCATGCTCGGCAATATTCATGGCAAACGTCGTTTTACCCATCGAAGGCCGGCCGGCGATGATGATAAGGTCCGAAGCCTGCAAACCGGCCGTCATATCGTCGATATCGGTAAAACCGGTAGATACACCGGTCAGCGGGTTATCCTGGTGAAACAGGGTATCGATGCGATCGACAGCCTTGGTCAACAGATCCTTGATGTTTTCAAATCCGGAGCCCCGCGAATTGCCCTGTTCGGCAATCTGGAATACCAGCCGTTCGGCATTATCCAGCAGCGCCGCGGTATCCCGCCCTTCGGTGAAATAAGCGCTGTTGGCAATCTCGGTTCCGATTTCAGCCAACTGCCGAAGCACCGAGTTTTCACGGACGATATTCGCGTAGGCGCGAATATTGGCGGCGCTGGGCGTGTCCTTGGCCAGTGTTCCAAGGTAGGCGAGTCCACCGACTTCGTCGAGCTGCCCCAGTGTATCGAGCGATTCTGACAGCGTAATGACGTCACACGGATCCCCGTGCTCGATCAGTCGGCCGGTGGCGATGAAGATCAGTCGGTGGTCACGTCGGTAAAAGTCCGTTTCACTGACCAGATCGGCGACCTCGTCCCAGGCACGATTATCCAGCAACAGACCGCCCAGCAAGGATTGTTCAGCCTGCAGGGAGTGCGGGGGGACTTTTTGACGATCGCTGCTGAATTCAACCGCGTTTGCCGCTGGCACCGGTTCCGGCATCGGCCCTCCGCTTTACTGATAATCGGAAAGAAAAAAACTTACAGGATGGAATACTAAATCGCCTGAGCTGACTGCTCAAGCCCGCAATTTGCGGGCCTGATAAATCCGTATCCGTTACTAACCCGGATTTCTCACCACAAAGGACACGAAGGATTCCAAAGATAAAGGATTTCCGTGTGTGTCCGCCGTGCTCTCAGGTAACAACGTGTTCCTTAAAAATCTTTCACGGACACGAATTAACATGATGTTCCTTTGTGACCTTCGTGCCCTTCAAGGTGAATTGCGTAGCAAGACAAGGTGAATCGCCGCCAGGCGAGAGAGGGTCCCCTGGGGAGAGGGTCCTCCAGAGGAGCCTCTCGGAATGTCCCATTCCTCACCTTCTGCCCGGCTTCATTTGAGTCAAACAAAGCTTACTCCGCCTCGATGACAAGCGTTAATTCGGTATTGACGTCGGTGTGCAGGTGGAGCTGAATTCTGTACTCACCAAGCTGGCGGAAAGCCCCCTCTGGCAGTCGCACTTCGCTGCGCTCGACCTCGACACCGTCAGCAACAATGGCCGCGGCGATATCCGCGGTGCCAATGGATCCGAACAGTTTGCCCTCGTCACCGGCCTTGGCCTTGATGGTGATGATCATATCGCCAATTTTGTCACGCCGCGCCTCGGCCTCGGACAAACCATCGGCGGCGGTCTTTTCCAGCTCGGCACGGCGTGCCTCGAACGCCTTGATGTGTTCCTCGGTTGCAGGCGTTGCCTTGCCGCTGGGAATCAAGAAGTTACGTCCGTAGCCAGGCTTGACATTCACCCGATCACCGAGGTTACCCAGGTTTTCAACTTTTTCCAGCAGAATAACTTCCATCGTTCGACCCTACCCTATGCACACAGCTTCGATTCAATTTAACTTGCTTCTGATTTTTCCGTTCTCCGGCGCAGATCCAACCAGGGATCCAGCATGCCGGTCACGGCAACCAGCATAATTACCTGCGGTAACAGGCTCATCAGTATATAAATGACAATCAGCCAGGTTCGCGCCGCTTTCAGGTTGGCCAGTGTAGCGTGAACCACCGCCAGACCCACAAACAGAAACGGCACCATAACAACCAGCGACCACTGCAACGCCAGGGCACTGACACTACCAAGCTTCAGCGCAGCGACCGCAAAGATG
>JAUXDG010000130.1 GCA_030618475.1 Gammaproteobacteria bacterium
CAAAATACTCGCCGGCAGCCGCAATGAATCCATGTTAAACAGCCTCGACGAGGAGGACCAGGTGATTGTACGGTCCATATTACGCGGACTGCAAGCCCCCGAAACCCTGCCGGACCTGGGCAAGGGTGTAGACGGTGCAATGGCCGCCCCCGGTGTCGCTGCCATGGTTAATGGTGCGCGCAGCGGCAATCTGGAAACCCTGCAATTGCTGGGCGCAATGGCCCAACAAATGATGCGGGCAGGCGGTGATATGGCCCGCCTCGCCGGTATTCTGCGCCCACTGGTTCAGGGCGAGCGTGATGCCGACAAACTCACCCAGGGCATGGGGCCTGAGGGCGAAAAGCTGGTCCTCCTCGTTCTCGAAGAACTCGCCAAACTTGACACGCATTAGTGCTTTGTTTCATAAGCTTGGCCACAGAAAACACGGAAATAAACAATAAGAAATTTCTGTGACTTCCGTGTTTTCCGTGGCTATTTACATGACATTGGCTTAAGTAAGTACCATTCCCCCTCTGAGATGAGAAATCCGCGGTGACACCGCATTGCCTGAAAGCCCAACTAAACATAAACTGTGGCGCCCGATATAATCAGGAATGACAGGATGACACGACACCTATCCCTGCAAAAGCGATGCTTCACTCTGGCTGGATTACTGCTTGCAGCACTTCTGCCAATCCCGGCATTTGCTGCTGAAGGCGTCCATCTACAGGATTTCACCGCCCACTGGGCCAGCTGGCTGGCGGTCGGGCTGTTTGTCATCGCTTACAGCTTTGTCATCGCCGAAGAAACGCTGCATCTGCGCAAGTCAAAACCGGTGATGGTGGCTGCCGGCCTGATCTGGACCATTGTTGCCCTCGTCTATGCCTCACACGGTGACACGCATACCGCCGGGCAAGCCGTTAAACACAACCTGGAAGAATTCGGTGAATTGTTCCTGTTCCTGCTGGCCGCCATGACTTACATCAATACCATGGATGAACGTGGTGTTTTTGATGCGCTGCGCGTCTGGCTGGTCACGCGTGGCTTTTCTCTACGCGGGATTTTCTGGATCACCGGTGCTCTGGCCTTCTTCATTTCACCGATCGCTGATAACCTGACCACGGCCCTGCTGATGTCAACGGTTGTCATGGCAGTCGGCGGCAGCAACCACAAGTTTGTGGGCGTCGCCTGTATCAACATCGTGGTGGCCGCCAATGCAGGTGGCGCATTCAGTCCGTTTGGCGACATCACCACACTGATGGTCTGGCAGAAAGGCCTTGTTCAGTTCCAGGAGTTTTTTGCGCTGTTCCTCCCGTCAGTCGTGAACTGGCTGGTGCCAGCCGTCATCCTCGGTCTGACGGTTCCACAGACAGCGCCTGAAGCCTGCAAGGAAGAAGCCCAGCTACAACATGGCGCCTGGGTGGTTGTCGGCCTGTTTATCGTGACGATAGCCATGGCGGTATCGGCACATAACTTCCTGCACCTGCCCCCGGTGCTGGGCATGATGACGGGCCTCGGCTTCCTCAAGCTGTATGGCTATTACCTGAAACGCCGTTCCCAGTTTTACCCCGAAACACCGGTTAATTCCCCTGGCGGCAGCGCCCTGGAACTTGAGAAGCTACCGCCAGCTGCCAAACAGACCCCATTCAACATCTTCAAGTCTCTGGAGCGCGCCGAGTGGGATACCTTAATGTTCTTTTACGGCATCATTCTTAGCGTTGGCGGATTGGGAACACTGGGTTATCTGGCGGTCGGATCAGAACTCATGTACGGCGACCTGGGGCCAACCCAGGCCAACATACTGGTCGGCTTTCTTTCCGCTATCGTAGACAACATACCCGTGATGTTTGCCGTACTGGCGATGCAACCGGCAATGGATCAGGGGCAGTGGCTACTGGTGACATTGACAGCCGGCGTCGGAGGCTCCCTGCTATCGATTGGATCGGCTGCCGGTGTCGCGGTGATGGGACAGGCCCGCGGTATCTACACTTTCTTTTCACACCTTAAGTGGAGTTGGGCAATTTTTCTGGGCTATGCCGCCAGCGTCTGGGTGCATTTCCTGGTCAATTCAAGCCGATTCACAGCCGGATAGAACGAATGTCTTCAAGGGGTCAGAGTACTTGAAATCCTGTAAAAGTTATTCAGAGGCGATTTCAAGTACTCTGACCCCTTGAAGACACGGCCATCGGTCCCGCAAGCATATGCCGGCTAATTTATGTACGCCTGGTACATTGCGCGAATCAGGGCTGGCTTTTAGAAAACTTACGCTTGCTTTTTTACCGCCTCCTGCAGCATGGGTTTCAGTTCACCCTTCTGAAACATTTCCAGCGTAATGTCATGGCCACCAATCAGCTCGCCGTTGACGTACACCTGCGGAAACGTTGGCCAGTTGGCAAAGCGCGGCAGATTCTCGAAAATCTCGGGATCGGCCAGCACATTTACATGGGAAAATTCCACATCGCAGGCCTGCAATACCTGCGTAGTACGACTGGAGTAACCGCACATCGGCATTTGCGGTGTGCCCTTCATGAAAATGACAACCGGACTGCTGTCAACAGCCTGTTTGATCCGTTCCATTACATCCATTGCTATCCACCCCTCAAATCAATACGTTGTTACAAGTTAACAGCAGTTTACCGAGCAAGCTGGGCGACAAAAAGTCTTTTTTAGAGGGGTTTTACGATTTAACGGTCTTTGCGCCGGGACCATTCACCACAATGGTCACAAAGGGATTAATAGGCCAGGAGAATCCAGAGTGTCCCTAAAGCGCGCGGCATAAAGCCGGCCATCTTTAACCCTGGATGTTTCACGACTGGTGATGTGCCCGGTCACACCACGTTATCCACGTTGCGCTGCAACCAGAATTCAAGCGCTGCCAGATGCCATAACTTGTTGCCCTGCAGGCGGGTAAGCTGATGCTCAGGATCGTCCAGGATTGACTTCACATAGTCCTCGCTGTAAAGCCCGCGTTGCCGGCAGGCCCGGCTGTTGAGCAGATCGCGCATGAACGCCAGAAACTGACCACGTACAAACTTCAAGGCGGGAACCGGGAAATAAGCCTTTGGCCGGTCGATAACCGCGTCGGGCACCAGGCCACGGGCGATTTCTTTCAGTGGATACTTGCCGTTGCTGCGAATTTTCAGCTGCGGCGGCATCCTGATGACGAGTTCCACCAGTTGGTGGTCGAGAAACGGCACGCGCGCCTCCAGTCCCCACGCCATGGTCATGTTATCCACGCGTTTTACCGGATCATCGACAATCAGCGTGGTCACATCAAAGTGCAGTACACGATTCAGATACTCGTCACTGTTGGCCGCCTTGAGTCGCTCTTCAAGCAACGCCGATGTGTAATCCGGCCCCGCATATCCGGGATCCATCATGCGCAGATATTCGTCATGATCCCGATCAAAGTAGCGGGATCGGAAACGCTCGACATCAGAACCCTCTGCCTGGTGCATCTGTGGGTACCAGAAATAACCGGCGAACACCTCGTCTGCGCCCTGCCCACTTTGCACGACCTTGACATGCTGCGAAACGCGTTCAGCGAGCAGATAGAAAGCCACCGCATCCTGCCCTACCATAGGCTCGGCCATATGATCGATCGCTTCCGGCAGTCGGTCCAGCACTTCATGATTTGGAACATGAATTTTGTGGTGCCGGGTAGCGTAACGTTCGACGATCTGGTCGGAAAACTCGAACTCATGACCGCGCTCGTGCGGATGATCTTCAAAACCGACAGAAAATGTCAGCAGGTCACTGCCACCATGTTCAGCCAGTAATGCCACCAGCAGGCTGCTGTCCAAACCGCCTGACAACAACACCCCTACGGGCACATCGGCAATGACGCGACGCCGCCGCACCGCTTCAATCAGGGCAGCGCGGGTTGCCTCGATCCACTCAGTTTCGCTTAGCGGAGCTTCCAGTGCGGATGCATCCAGCTGCCAGTAGGGAAAGACACGGTCATGCCCCTCGGCATCGACAACCATGACGTGTGCCGGCGCTAATTTACGGATACCTCTCAGCAAGGTTCGCGGTGCGGGAACCACAGCATGCAAGGTGAAGTGGTGATGCAGCGCAACCGTGTCGAAGCCGGTATCGACGTCACCGGCTGCCAACAGTGCCTGGGTATTGGAAGCAAAACGAAACCCGTATGTGCCGTGACTGTAATAGCACGGCTTGATACCGAAACGGTCGCGCACCAGAACCAGTTGCTGGCGTTTCTGATCCCAGACCGCGATGGCGAACATGCCCTGCAGGCGGGTGGCAAAAGACTCGCCCCAGGCCGCATAGGCTTTCAGTACAACTTCTGTATCACCGTCGCTGACAAAGCTGAATCCTTCTCCGATCAGCTCAGCGCGCAACTCCTTGTAGTTGTAAATGGCACCGTTGAATACCAGAGCAAGCCCCAACGTCTCATCAATCCATGGCTGATTCGATGCTGATGACAGATCGATAACAGACAGGCGCCGGTGCCCGAGTGCCACGGCACCCTGAAAATAATGCCCCTCGTGATCGGGGCCCCGCCGTTCCAGCTTCGAGAGCATCCGCTTTACTGTCCCCGGATCAGGAGCTTGACCGTCTACCCGTAATTCTCCACAGATTCCACACATCGTTCAGCCTTTGCTCATGGCGCCAATGACCGCTGCACAAACCCGGAACATTACAAAGTCGTGCGCAAGTGAGCCGACATCAGCTTGCCGGACCGTCGGCCGCATGGACGCGGCCGTCGAGCGTACAGGGATGTATTCACAAGGTGAATTGCGTAGCAAGAGAGGGTCCTCCAGAGGAGCCTCTCGGAATGTCCCATTCCTCACCTTCTGCCCTGGGGTACAGCGTGTCCAGAAAACTTATGCCGACCAACTTCTGTATTCGTTAGCATCCGAGCGTAACACGCTGAATTTCGGTATGATCCTCCGCTATGGAGATATCGCACTGGCTGGATTCACTGCTTACCGGCACACTGGCCCTTTTCGCCAGCATAGATACCGCCGAGTCGCTGACCGGGCTGATGGGGTTCTCACTGGCCGGTGTGGTTGGCTGGCTGATCGGGCACAGCCGCGGACAGCGTGATATCACACGCTTGCGTGAGGCCAATGTACGTCTGAATACCCTGCTGGGGTATGAGCGTACCGCCTGCGAAGAAAAAGCGCACACACTGGGCGAAGTCCGGGCCCAGTTTGAAGCCACCTTCAAATCTCTGGCCGGCGATGTGCTCAAATCCAACAGCAGCGAATT
This sequence comes from Gammaproteobacteria bacterium, assembly GCA_030618475.1. Lineage (GTDB taxonomy): Bacteria > Pseudomonadota > Gammaproteobacteria > DSM-19610 > DSM-19610 > Thiogranum. The sequence continues at coordinate 5,215 of JAUXDG010000130.1, forward strand.
TCTGAAACTTGCCGAGACCAGTTTCAAGGTCCTGCACACCCAGGCCAGCGGTGACCTCGAGCAACGCGAGAAAGCCGTCGAAAATCTGGTGAAACCGATTCGTGAATCACTGGAAAAAGCCGATCAGCACATCCGCAGCATAGAAAAAGAACGCCAGGAAGCCTTTGGCTCTCTTAGCCGGCACCTCGAGCTCATGGCCAATACGCAGCAGCAGTTACAGAGCGAAACGCGGAATCTGGTAAAGGCATTAAGTCGTCCCGAGATACGGGGTCAGTGGGGAGAGCTGACACTGAAACGACTGGCCGAACTCGCCGGCATGATCGAGCACTGCGACTTTGATCAGCAGTGCAGCGTGGATAGTGACGAGGGTAAACAGCGGCCGGATATGGTGGTACGCATGCCGGGTGGCCGGGAGATCATTGTCGATGCCAAGGCACCGATGGATGGCTACCTGGGCGCGGTCGAGGCCGTCGAAGATAGTGAACGTGTGCAGGAGATTCGACGCCATGCCCGCAACGTCAGGGACCGTGTACGCGAACTGTCAGGCAAGCGGTACTGGAAGCAGTTTCCCAGGTCGCCGGATTTTGTCGTACTGTTTATTCCCGGAGACCAGTTCCTGAGTGCGGCACTGGAGGTCGATCCCCGACTGCTGGAAGACGCCATGGCCGACAGGATTGTACTGGCGACACCCTCCAGCCTGGTGGCCCTGCTGCGCGCCGTGGCTTACGGCTGGCGCCAGGAATCCCTGGCCGAAAATGCCGAACAGATACGCGTCGTCGGCGAGGAACTATATGAGCGCCTGAGCACCTTCGCCGACCATCTTGCCAAATTGGGCATCAGCCTGAACCGCAGCGTGGAAAGCTATAACAAGGCGGTAGGCTCGTTCGACAGTCGCGTACTCCCGGGCGCCCGCAAGTTCAAGGATATGGGTATTCAGGAGAAAAAAGAGCTGCCGGAACCGGATCAGATAGAACGCCTGCCACGCTCGGTTCAGGGAGATGCCGACACGTCCTCTGATGTCCATTGAGTCTTCGAGTGCCGCCCGGCAGGGCTATCAGTGGTGTCGCAGGCTGGCACAGTCCCATTATGAGAATTTCCCGGTTGCCTCCCGCCTCCTGCCAGGCCGCCTGCGCGACCCGGTCGCAGCAATTTACGCCTTTGCGCGTACCGCGGATGATATCGCCGACGAAGGTGGCGTTTCCGGCGAGCTGCGCCTTCATCGACTGAATGAGATGGAAATAGCATTGGATGCTGTCGAAACCGGCAGTACAAACGACTCCCCGCTGTTCCAGGCACTTGCCGATACCATCAACCACTATCGACTACCTGTCGACCTGTTTCGTGATTTACTCAGCGCATTTCGCCAGGACGTGCACAAGACGCGCTACACAGACTTTGCAGAAATCATGGATTACTGCAGGCGCTCGGCCAACCCTGTCGGACGACTGATGCTGTACCTGACAGGGCAGGTGTCGGAAGGCACGCTCGTTATGTCGGACGCTGTCTGCAGCGCACTGCAGCTGATCAACTTTGTGCAGGATATTGATCGGGATTACCGGGAAAAACACCGCATCTACATCCCGCTGGATGAATTGCAACGCTTTGCTGTAAGCGAAGAAGACATTGGCCAGCGGCGTAACAGCCCCCGCTTCAAGCAATTGGTCCACTTCCAGATCCGGCGTGCTGCAGAACTGCTGTGTTCCGGCAGCCCACTCGGCAGGCAGACCAGGGGCCGCTTCGGCCTGGAACTGCGAGCCATTATACTCGGTGGCTCGCGGATACTGGAAAAACTCCGTCAACAGGATGATCCGTTCGACCGGCCCAGGCTCAATTCCATTGATCGCCTGCAAATCATTTGGGGCGCCATAAAACCAGGAACATCCTGATAGATCTGTTGCCGTCATTACCGCACGCTCGAACCAAGTGACAAAGCACCCTTGCCGTACGGGTGAGTTCCGCATTGGGACTGCATCTGGTTGACAGGTTGAGTTGCAACGCGACCGGTCGAATGAATTCTACCCTACAATCTTGCCACAAGGTGAATCGCCGTCAGGCGAGAGAGGGTGCCCTGGGGTACAAGGTGAATCGCCGTCAGGCGAGACAAGGTGAATTGCGCAGCAAGAGAGGGTCCTCCAGAGGAGCCTCTCGGAATGTCCCATTCCTCACAAGTCGGAGGCCAAGCGGTCTTAGGAAGAC
>JAUXDG010000083.1 GCA_030618475.1 Gammaproteobacteria bacterium
CGTGTGGACTATGTTGCCGGCACAAGTATTGGCGCGCTGGTGGGGGCAGTTTATGCATCTGGTGAAATTGACACTCTGGAAGAGGTTGTCCTGCAGCTTGACTGGAAGCAGATCGTTTATTTCTTTGATGTAATTTTGCCCAAATCGGGTCTTATTGATGGGAAAAAGGTTTCTGTTTTCATCGGTAACAATATTAAGAAAATTAATATCGAAGATCTTCCTTTTCCTTTTTGCGCGGTATCAACTGATATGAATACCGGAAACGAAGTCGCCATACAGGATGGGGACATCATTGAAGTTGTCAGAGCCAGCATATCTGTCCCGGGAATATTTACACCGGTCAAAAAGAACGGCACGATTCTGGTAGATGGCGGACTGGTCAATCCGGTTCCGGTGTCCGTTTGCCGTGCCCTGGGTGCCGATATCGTGATATCTGTTAACTTGAATGGGGATATTGTCGGTAAGCATTTCATTCAGAAACACCACGAGCAAGAGTCAGCATCCCCTGGTTTGTTCGATGCCATCGCCGGTTCTCTCAATATCGCACAAGACAGGATAACGCGCAGCAGGCTGGCGGGTGATCCGCCTGATATCATGCTCACGCCAAAACTGTCGCACATCGGTCTTCTGGAATTTTACCGGGCGAAAGAGGCGATGCTGGAGGGAAGAGAATGCGTGACGCGACTGTTGCCGGAAATACGCCATGTACTAGGCAAATAAATATTTTATAAGCAGATTCCTGAAAACAGCACGCCTTGGGCGGCGGATTCTCCTCCTTACATTAACGTTTCGAGCGTTCGGCTATCGGCCTTGCTTGGGTTTGTGATTGACGAGACCCCCCTCCCGTCAGGGAGGGAGGGGGTAATGGGGGTTTAGTCCTCGATCTCTATTCTGCCGGCATTATCAATGCGTGCAGGAGCACTGCTGAATGTGCCGTTCTCGACCTGCACAGCGGTGCCTGTACTGACAAGATTGCAGAGCGCGATGTTATCCGGCAGTTGGCCGCTCGGATCGCTGAACAATGTACCGGGGTCGCCGGTGTCAACGATAACATCCAGGATGGCAAGCTCATTATCGCCCGCTAACGGATCACAGCTGTCAGTCGCAGGGCCACGCAGGCGCACGTCGGTCGGATCGGCTGATCCCCGCTCACGTACTTCGTTCGCGAATACTGTTCCGCTGCTGTCGACAAAGCCGCGCACCTCGACCTGGATATTGCCGGCCGGGCCACTGCCATTGACAAGGCCGTCATCGTCTTCCGTTAGCGATATTGTGTTGACCGGGATGATATCCATGATAGTGAAGGAACTGCCAAGTCCACCGCCCGGAACGTTGACAGGCGCCTCGATACGGACACGGGTTTCGCGGAACTTGATCTTCTCGGCGGTCAGAACCCCGGTGCTGCTGTCCAGTTCGCCTTCGGCCTCCAGTTTGGCGCCGAGCACGATGTCCTCCGGAGTGCCACCCTCGAAGCTTGCTCCGACCGCGGTCTGCACCCGTTGCCCGCCGACCACGAAGTCGTTAGGGGAGGTGATGGTTGTGATCAGCCCCTCGACCCCCGCCCTGAGCACCGTCCCCTCGGCGTTGGCGGGAACCCCCAGTCCAGGCAGCTGGCATTCAACATCGGTTATTGTCACCAGCGGGTTGCCGGCAACAAATGCTGGATCCTGCGCCGCCTTGACTTCAACCAGATCGCCATTCACAAGTCCGCTTCCGCAATCACGCGGGACAACACCGTTAAGCTGAACGCTCTGGGTGCCGATATCAAAGCTGCCCGGCGCTACATTACTGACCCTGCCGGTCAGCTTCCAGACCGGAATTCCACCGGCTTTGCGTTGAATGCGGGTGGCCTGGATAACATTGTTGCTGTCGCTGAAACCGCTCACTTCGAGCCCGTCGGTGACGGCGAGATCGGTGACACTGGTCAGACCGGCCAGCACCGTGTCAGCCGTGGCAACAACGCTTTGCCCCAGAACGGTCAGTGGGTTGATGGCGGTCACGGGCCCTTTTACGTTGTTGTCGACAGCAATCGTCACCGCCGTGCCGCTGGTGAAGTCACTGCTGACATCAGTGCCGATTTCAACCCGGGTGGCGAAGCCTTTGCCGTCCAGTTCCAGTTCCGCTTCGGTGATTTCGCTGCCGTCTCTCAGTATTTTAGTCTCGGCATCAATCGTAAACTTGCGCACGTCATTGATAATCACGCTACCAAATCCAGTCGTGGTGCCTATACCGACACCGGCCACCTGGACGCCCGTACCACCGATCCCACCGATGCCCGCGACTGAGCCACCGCCACCGCCACCGCAACCCGTCAGTGCGACAAGCGCGGCAGCTGCACTGGACAAAATGACTTTGTAGAACATGTTCATGGTTGATCCTCCTGCTCTATTGAGCATTCGTGGCGGCAGATACCAGGGTCGATCCAACTGCGGTGGCAGGAAGCGCGAGGCTTGCCTGGTACACCCACTATGCCGAGTTTTCATCATTATTGGTCTCCGCTTCATGGTGGGCGTCATCGGGCGCGTGGAAAAAGTATAGACCGAAGTTCATACGTCGGGCGGCGTTCGGCTTGCCGTCAGACCGGTGCTGCAGCGCCATCGCCTTGCGATTGATGAGCTGAAGCGCCTGCATACCGATCTCTTTGGAAACCGTTTCCAGCTCAGCGATGTCATCATCGGTCAGCGAGTCGTAATAAACGCTGCGTTCCAGCATAGGCGGGCCCGCATGGGTGATGTTATGGGCGCAGGCGGCAATGTGGTCGTGCAGATTGCGGCCCATGAAATAGGACTTTTCGTCCAGGCCACTGTCCGGAACAAAGGCCTCGGTGTTCAGCCACACCTGGTCGTGTTCATCAACATGGACCACACCCAGGCGCAGCCACTCATCGAGCACCACCCGGGCGCGGATATCCTTGCTCTGTGTCTGGACCAGTGCTTCGAAGCTGGGCTTTGCGGTATCCTGGCTGAGGCGCGGGAGCGGTTTCGGGTGTCCGTCCTGGCCCATAAATTCCGGCAGACCGGTCCAGCGTGCCACCAGTTGTGCGCCCAGCGTGGCGCTTGTCGGATCAGCTGCGGCTTCGGTCGGCTGCTGCCTGAGTCGCCGGACATCCTTGCGATGAACGCCGGTCAGAAACGTGATTCGGCTGTCGCTCTGCTGCTTTCCGGAGATAGGGAGGTCGCGCTCGGCGACCTCGACGTAAATCGACTTCAACAGCTTGGAGAGCACAGGATAGGTGATATTGAAGTGCAGGAGCATGCGCACCAGCGGCCTCAGCAACTGCGAGAACGCTGCCATCAAGGCGGGTGGAATCGTATCGAACTCTTTCATTCAGTTGCTACCACTTCCTCTTGAATTCCAGAAACAGGGTCCGGTCTCCATCCATGACATCCTGGAACTCCACAGCCAGCGTCCTGCTTCTGTTCAGGTGGAACCGTGTATCACGAACGGGCAAGAGCGCCGCTGTACCAGTAAGACCAATGACTTGTTCGGGAATGCCGGTGGATGCAAGAGCACGTTTTGAGTGAAATGTCATGATATCAATCACCAGACGTTTATTCTGGCGAGACGCCAGGCGGTACTCATAGGGTGACATGTCCGCATCGATGGTCCGCCACTGCGACTGTTGCATTTCATCGTCAGCAGCAGAAGGATTCCTGTATTCCGCATAGACCGCTGGGCTGCCAGCCACCAGCAGGATTAGCACTATTCCCGTAGTACGCATCACCTATACCTCCGACGTGATTCTCCGGCATTTGCTACAGCCGGGCGGCCCGACCTGGGGCCGCCCGGTCCGTTCCCTGGCTGTTCAATCTTCCAGTTCCAGTTCGCTGGCCGGCGCACTGACATCGGTGAACGGATCCCACTTGGCTTGCACCACGGTGAGTCCTTCAACGACCGCAGCGAAGAACTGACTGGCCGATATCGGCTGATCATCGAAGCCTCTGAACTGCGTGTTGCCGCTGCTGTTCACAGTGACACCCAGAACGGTCACAGTGCCCGCTACCGGATCTTTCTGACTCGCAGGGGCGCGCATTTCCACCTTGCTGTTATTGTCGTCACGCCTCAGCCCGGTTGCGACGAACGCACCGTTGGCGCCAATGAAGCCGCGGATCTCCAGGTAATCGCCAGCCTGAATGTCGCTCAGTGAGAACGGTGAAACGTCGTCACGTTTGTCTTCCAGATCGGTCTCGCCGGTGATGGTTGCCGGGATGCCGAGGAGCGTGACTGTTCCGTCTTCAACATTTACACCGCCAGAGTCGACGTTGGCCTGAATGCGGGCATCATTGTCCTCAAACTTGACCTTGACCGCCTCGAGCACGTCGCTGCTGATGACGCCTTCGACCTCGATCCGTGCTCCCACCACGATGTTGTCCGGGGTGCCAAACAGGAAAAGCGTCGAAGCGGCGGTCCTGACGAGGATGCCGCCAATTTCAAACTCGCTGCTTGAATTGACCCGGGTTACGATGCTTTCGATTTCGGCTTTGGCTCCGGAAACAGCGGCGGTTCCAAGTCGATTCTGCGGCTCGACCTCGGTGGCGGCGAGGCTGGACGAACCCGGCACATAGGCTTTGCTGTCATCCTTCACCTCGACCAGCTGCCCTTCAGCCGGGTTGCCGGAGGGAAAGTCGTTTACGTTAGCCGCGCCGTAACTGACCGTCAGGCCGTCGATACGGAACGTCCGGCCCGTGGCGTCGAGACCCCGAACCTTGCCGATCACACTGTACCGATTGACATTGGCGGGATTGGTCTTGCGCTCGACGAACCGCGCAACGATATCGTCGTTGGCGTTGCGAAGTCCGCTGATCTCCAGAATGTCGCCGGCCGCGATAGCGGCGAGCGAGGTATTATTGAATACCGTACCAGCGTCGGTGATGACGGTCTGGCCCATGACCGAGAAGCTGTTGTCACTGGCCGGCCCATCCGCCGGGCCTTTGACATCTTCCTCAAAGTGGACACTGCGGGCGATTTTGTCATCGATACTCCCTTCAACTCGGACGATCATGCCGATCTCCAGCTCGCGCACGTCATTCAGCTGGTCGTCACCGCGAAAGATGGTGGCGTTGTCGGTGTTGAATTTCACCCCGTTGACGAACACGCTGCCGAACCCGGTGATTGTTCCGGAACTGATCCCAACGGCACTGCTGGGAGTACTGACGCTACTGATTTCAGTGCTACCACCGCCACCGCCACCACAACCCGCCATCCACAACGGCAGGCTCATAAACAGACCGAATATGCATTTTGCTTTCATGGTTTGCTCCTTTGGAGGTGCCGGCCCAATTTCGCGTTATGGAGTATTGAATTTTCTGTAGACCGGTGCTGCTCCTCGACGTTGAATGAATGTGGGAAAAATTCCCACATGGGAATAATAGCCCAAATGTGGAATATGTCAACTTCAGTCGGCGTGCCGCCGCTGGAAGGCCTGCCAGGTTCACTTTCTTTCGGTAACGAGACTGGTTTAGTGCTGGTATTCAAACGGTAATTTGTATTTCACCAGGGACAGGTATGCTGTGACGAAATTTCGACTTTTTAGTTGTCAAAATATCAGGGATCGTCAAATTTGAGGCATATTGGCTCGCCTTCTGCTGGCTTGGCCGCGTGACTTGCACGGCCCGCTTGCATGGTCTAAGCCTTGAAGTAAGAAGTTGCACCTAACTATAGGAGTTGGCGTGACAATTGCCTGTTTTTGGGGGAGTGTTGACTGGCTGTGATTCGGATTGTCTAAGGCGAATAGGGATGGACGATATTTTCAAACAAAAAGGCCGGCACGATTTCCGGGGTGACTCGCAGCTGGCGGGTTATAACGCCGCTTACCTCGAAGATCTGTATGAACAGTTCCTCGCCGATCCGACTCGTCTCTCCAGTCAGTGGCGGGCATTTTTCGAAACCCTGCCCAGGATTAACGGCGCTGGCGCCGAACCGATGCATTCAGCCATCCGCCAGGCGTTTCGTGCCATTACCCGCCAAGCTGTGGTTCAGCGACAGGCTGCGACTCGTGTGCCGGATAGCCAGGTTCACGAAGAAAAACAGGTTCGGGTTCTGCAGCTGATCAATGCCTACCGTTTTCGGGGGCATCAGATTGCTCAGACTGATCCGTTGAATCTGCGTACACCGCCGGAGTTGCCGGAATTGGATCTGCAATACCATCGGTTGAGTAATGCCGATCTGGATACTGTTTTTGATACCGGCTCCCTGGCAGTGGCCGACAGGGCGTCGTTGCGTGAAATTCTGCAACATTTGCGCGCCATCTATGGCGGAAGCATTGGCAGCGAGTATATGCACATCACCGAGACCGCCGAAAAGCGCTGGATTCAGCAGCGCCTTGAACACGTCGGTGGTCAACCGGCATTGACTGAGCAGGCGAGGCGGCGAATTCTGTGGCGTCTGACAGCCGCAGAGGGACTCGAACGGTATCTTCATACGCGTTACGTCGGGCAGAAGCGCTTCTCACTGGAGGGCGGCGATAGTCTCATTGCTCTGCTTGATGAGTTGATCCAGCGCGGCGGAACCCATGGTGTCAAGGAAGTCGTGATTGGCATGGCGCACCGCGGGCGATTGAATGTGCTGATAAATATCGTCGGTAAAACGGCCGCTGAACTGTTCCAGGAATTTGAAGGCGAGGCCGGGAAAACCTCGAACGGTTCGGGTGATGTGAAATACCATCAGGGGTTTTCATCCGATCTGCAAACAGAAAAGGAACTGGTGCACGTCACTCTCGCATTCAATCCGTCCCATCTGGAGATAGTCAACCCGGTTGTGGAAGGTTCGGTACGCGCCCGCCAGCAACGTTACGGTGATAGCGAAGGTGATCGGGTTGTGCCGATACTGATCCATGGCGATGCGGCTTTTGCCGGGCAGGGCGTGGTGATGGAAACCATCAATATGTCGCAATCGCATGGTTTTTCCACCAAGGGAACAGTGCACATTGTGGTAAATAACCAGATCGGTTTTACCACCAGTTACCAGAAGGATGCGCGCTCAACACTGTATTGCACTGATATTGCAAAAATGGTCAATGCGCCGATTTTTCACGTCAACGGTGATGATCCAGAGGCGGTGATTCTGGTTACCCAGCTGGCTTTCGATTACCGTATGAACTTTCATAAGGACGTTGTCATTGACCTGGTCTGTTACCGGCGTCACGGGCACAGTGAGGCTGATGAACCGACGGCAACCCAGCCCATGATGTATAAGGCGATTCGAGATCGTCTCACCACGCGAGCGTTGTACGCCGAGAAACTGGTAGCGGAGGGGGTGTGTGATGAACAGCAACCTCAGCAGATGATGTTGGATTACCGTTCCCGCCTGGATGCCGGAATTTCGGTTGTCGATGAGCTTGTCGATCCGGAACAGGCGAACTATCCCTATGCGGTGGACTGGGCGCCTTATCTGGCGCAGGTTTGTACGGCATTCCTGGATACATTCATTCCCATGAGCCGGATCAAAAAGCTCTGGGACAGGCTTGAGCGTGTGCCGGACGGTTTTGAGTTGAACGCATCTGTCGCCAAAATTATGGATAACCGGCGCAAAATGGCGGCGGGTGCTTTACCCATCGACTGGGGTTTTGCAGAAACGACAGCCTATGCGTCTCTGGTCACGGATGGTTACGGTGTGCGCCTGTCGGGACAGGACAGCGGGCGTGGAACGTTTTTCCACCGGCATGCCGTGTTACATAACCAGAAAGCCGCTGGTATGCATGTGCCATTGCGGAATCTTGCCGATGGCCAGGGCAATTTCCTGGTGATTGATTCCTTGTTGTCGGAAGAGGCGGTGCTGGCCTTTGAATATGGCTATGCAACGACCGATCCGAATACACTGGTGATCTGGGAGGCGCAGTTCGGTGATTTCGCCAACAATGCCCAGGTTGTCATCGACCAGTTCATCAGTGCGGGTGAGCAGAAATGGAACCGCCTGTGTGGCCTGGTCATGTTTTTACCGCACGGTATGGAGGGGCAGGGGCCTGAACACTCGTCGGCCCGGCTCGAGCGCTATCTGCAACTGTGTGCCGAACAGAATATTCAGGTCTGTGTCCCGACCACGCCGGCACAGATGTTCCATTTGTTGCGCCGACAGAGTTTATTGAAATGCCGCAAGCCCTTGATCGTCATGACGCCCAAGAGCCTTTTGCGTAACCGCCTGGCAGTCAGTGCGCTGGAAGATCTCACCGAGGGGAAATTCCAGCCCTTGATCGCGGAGATCGATCCCCTGGACGGGAAGGGTGTAACACGTATTGTCTTCTGCAGTGGCAAGGTATATTACGATTTGCTGGAAAAACGGCGCGAGCAGGCACTGGAGCACATCGCCATTGTCCGTATCGAGCGCCTGTACCCTTTCCCGGAGTCGCAAATGCGTCATCTGATCGACTCATATCCCAACGCCGGAGAATTTATCTGGTGCCAGGAAGAGCCGCAGAATCAGGGGGCCTGGTTCGCCAGTCGACATCACATGCAATCAGCATTGAGGCAACCCGAGTTGTTACAGTATGCCGGCCGGCCAGTCTCGGCTGCACCCGCAGCGGGCTATACCTGGCTGCACTTGAAACAGCAACATGCCCTGGTTGCCCAGGCACTGGGTCTGGAGTCTGCAGAGGAAGCACAATGAACATCGAACTCAAAGTCCCGGACTTTCCGGAGTCTGTCTCTGACGGCACTATTCTCAGCTGGAATAAAAAGCCGGGTGAAGCGGTAAAACGCGATGAAACCATTGTCGACATTGAAACCGACAAGGTTGTATTTGAAGTGCCTGCACCGGAAGACGGTGTGCTGGAGGCAATTGTCGAGCCGGAGGGTGCTGTTGTTATCTCAGGCCAGCTGATCGGACGCATTCGTGAGGGTAATGGCGGGGCCGAAACGGTACCACAAAAACAGATGGCTGCTGTGACTGAAGGCGAAGCAAAAGCCAGTGAACCTTTTGCAACACCATCAGCACGCCGCCTGATCGAGGAGCACGGGCTCGATGTGCATACCATCGGGGTTTCCGGCAGCGGCAACCGTATTCTTAAGGAAGATGTGCTGCGTACGCTTCAGCAGCGGGCGAAAGCGGAAGTTAAACCAGCACCTGTCCCAGTCGCTGAAAGCGTTCGTTCTTTACCGTCAGCGCAAGCTGTAGATTTCGACGCGCGACCCGAGAAACGTGTGCCAATGACGCGCCTGCGTGCCCGCATTGCAGAACGCCTGCTGGATGCGCAACAGAATGCAGCGATACTCAGTACCTTTAACGAAATCAATATGCAGCCGGTGATGGATCTGCGCACACGTTACAAGGAGACATTTGAAAAGACATACGGGGTCAAGCTTGGCTTTATGTCTTTTTTTGTAAGTGCAGTGCTGGAAGGTTTAAAACGCTTCCCCGAACTGAATGCATCCATCGACGGCACCGATATTGTTTACCATGGTTTCTTTGATATAGGCATCGCAGTATCATCACCACGCGGACTGGTTGTGCCCATCCTTCGTGATGCAGACCAGCTCGCCATGGCTGATGTGGAATTGTGTATCAGAGATTATTCAGAAAAAGCCCGCGAAGGCACGCTGAGTCTGGAAGAGATTAGCGGTGGAACCTTTACCATCACCAATGGCGGAGTATTCGGTTCCCTGTTATCAACCCCCATACTGAATCCGCCACAGTCCGGTATTCTGGGTATGCACAAGATTCAACAACGTCCGATAGCTGAAAACGGTGAAGTGGTGATCAGGCCCATGATGAATATTGCCCTGTCCTATGATCATCGCCTGGTGGATGGCCGCGAAGCTGTACAGTTCCTGGTTACCGTTAAAGAGGTGTTGGAAGATCCTGCTCGTATGCTGCTGGGTGTGTGACGAAGATGACTGATCAATTCGATGTAGTTGTGATTGGGGGCGGACCGGCGGGTTATGTGGCGGCAATTCGCTGTGCCCAGCTGGGCTTAAACACCGCCTGTATTGACCAGTGGGTCAATCCACAGGGTGAACCGGTGCTGGGTGGCACCTGCCTTAATGTGGGCTGTATCCCCTCCAAATCCCTGCTCGAGTCATCGGAAAGATTTGTCCAGACTCAGCATGATCTGTCCGATCATGGCATCAGAGTCTCGGGTGTTAAACTCGATCTTGACGCCATGCTCGCCCGCAAGGACAGAATTGTGCAGGAGCTGACAAAAGGTATTGAACAGCTGTTCAAAGCGAATAAGGTCTCCTGGATTCAGGGGCGGGGGCAGTTACAAGGCGGCAAGGAAATCAAAGTTACACAGACCGGCAGAGAGCAGCCGCGTAGTTTGAGTGCCGGGCACGTCATTCTTGCACCGGGTT
>JAUXDG010000146.1 GCA_030618475.1 Gammaproteobacteria bacterium
ACGACAATACCGCCGAAAATGGCCGTGTAGACCATAAACCAGCGGCTGCGCAGTGATTCGACAATATCGGACCAGGCTGACAATAACAGATATTTCAATTTGTTAACTCATTTTCTTTATGTGTTTTATTATCTCTTTTCAGCTGCCGCCTCGATTCAATTTCAAGCGCATAGTGGCGCGCCTGCTGAAAAGTCATGCCACCTTCTGCGACTTCATCCTGCGCACCGATGCCGAAATCCATGGGTGTCCTCTGTCCGCTGACATAGCTGGCTTTGTGCCCGTCGATCCAGCGTCCGTCGCGATGGTCGTTCACCCAGAACTCGGTGCCGGCATCGTCCTTCCAGGCTTTGTCCTGCAACCAGACAATAGCACCACCGATGTCGTCAAACTTGTAAACCCTTGCCTTCCCGCCGGCCGGACCGCCACGTATCTGTGCCGCGTGATGACGATCACTCAATACCATGCGGCAGCGCTCGCAGGCATCGCGATCCCATTTGACTTCCACCGGGCCCGTTCCATTGTCCGAACAGGCAAGCAACAGCCACGTTGACACTGCCAGCAGACCGGCACACAGCCTAGACACTAACGGTTTCCTCTGCCTGTTCCTGTTGCATATGAATCGTCTTTAACAGGCCGGCATAGCGCGACAGCACACCGAGGAAACGCAAGCGATCGGGGCCGGCAACCAGACCTTCCCAATGAAGATCATCTCCGCAACGATGGAAACCCCATTCGGTAACGGCTTTGACAAAGGCCGGCGCTTCCCGCGTCAGACCGATGCGGCACAGCAGGCGGCTCTCCAGGTCCACGGCATCTTCGACCTGGTCATCGAGCACGATGCGTCCCTGGTCCATTTCCACGACCCGATTCACCAGCGAAGCCACCTCATCGAGACGATGGCTGGAAATCAGCATGACGGTATGTTCGGGTTTCTCGGCCAGCAGCTGGAAGAAGATACGCCGTGCTTCGGGATCGAGGTTGGCCGCGGGTTCGTCCATGATCAGGATATCGGCGTCGCGTCCGAGTGCGATGCTGATGAGGATTTTCTGTTTCTGTCCGCCGGACAGTTTGACAAACGGCCGATGACGCAATTGCGCCAGTTCCAGTCCGAGACGATGGGCAACGGCTTCCATGCGTTGCGGATCGGCATCACAGACACTGGCGGAAAAACTGATCAACTGCCCGACCGGCATTTTCAGCGGCGGTGGTAACTGTGGAACGAAACCCACGCGTTTCAGGACAAGCTGCCGCTGGCCCCTGGCATCCAGACCATCCACGCTCACCCGCCCGTCACAGTTGTATTCCCCCAGCAGGCAGCGGATCAGCGTAGTCTTGCCGGCGCCGTTCGAGCCTACCAGCGCCACGCGGTTACCCGGCTGGATCTCAAGGTCGATGCCCTTGAGGACCTCGGTCTTGTTAAAGCGTTTGGCGACCTGCTGGAATCGGATCATGGTTGATACGGATCGTCCATGCGCGGGGCTACTTTCCTGTCCCCGTGAACCTGTATTCAAAGTTCAGGGAATCCGTCGGACAGAGATCCACGCACAGGCCGCAACGCGTGCAATCCGCGCCGATGGCCATATTGACATCGCGCGAACGTCCCTTGATGGTGACATCCAGCACATGCGGTACCAGGCAGGCTTTGCGGCAGTCGCCTTCGTGGGCGCAGTCCTGGATGTTATAGGTGACCCGCAGCGGACTGACCAGACCGACGATACCGTAAGTGATGCCGATGGGACAGGCGTAGCGGCACCAGGCGCGGCGCGATACGAATATTTCGAACAACAGCAGGAAACTCACCCACACCAGGGCGATACGCGGGCCGTAAATCAATGCCCGGCTGATGATACCGGTGGGTGATATGGTTTCGAACACCGTGTAACCGGTAACAACTGCCAGCAAGGCAAAGATCACATACAACACCGTGCGCATGCCGCGGTGGAAAGTCACACCCTTGATGATCTTTTTCTCAACCAGTTTAAGGTGCAGCTTTTCTGCCCACTCGGCAACCAGGTGATAGGGACATACCCAGGAACAGAAGGTACGCCCGCCCAGCAGCAGCCACATGATCAGCACCGTGGTGGTACCGATGACGAGGTTGATGAGCACTTCCTTGAAGGCCAGCATGACCTGCAGGGCCGAGTTGAGATCCGCCATGTGGAATCCCATGAAGCGTGATGCGGTCAGCGCGCCCTCCAGCAACTGGATATCCAGGTAATAGGAAACCACGAACAACAGGTTGACCACCAGCAGGGTCAGCCAGCGGCGGTTGCGCCAGGTGTTCTTGTGCGGCACCGCGTGCAGCTTCATGATGACTTCGCGGGTGATGACCTTGTTGACCTTCTTGTAATAATGGATCTCCTGCGCAGCCGGCAGGATCTCTTCCCTGGCCGGTTTCTTCGGCGTTTTACCGAGCAGCTGCAAAAAGGATTCGCCAATCCTGTTCATACCGTCTCCGCCGTCTTGCGGCTGTCCACGACAATGGCGCTGTCGCCCTCTACCGGACAGATCATTTCACACACCCCGCAACCGACACAGCCGTTGAGTACCACCGGGCGCATGTGCGCCTTGCCGTCGACGGTTTCGAAGGCCTCCAGCTTGATGGCGTGCCTGGGTGGACACTGGTTCTGGTCACCGGACGGTGGCTTGCCGGCTTCGCACTGGCCGATACGGATTTCGATCGGACAGTGGCGCACACATAAATCGCAGATCTCCAGGTCATACGGGTTATCGCGTACGTACAGCGGATTCCAACG
The DNA here is from genome assembly GCA_030618475.1 of Gammaproteobacteria bacterium. Classification (GTDB taxonomy): domain Bacteria; phylum Pseudomonadota; class Gammaproteobacteria; order DSM-19610; family DSM-19610; genus Thiogranum. The sequence continues at coordinate 2,757 of JAUXDG010000146.1, forward strand.
GTCGATGTCGTCGTAGCGTAACTTGCCGTCGAAGTCTGCGCCGCGTGCCTGACCCTTGAAGCCTTCACCCCTGATGGCAAAACAGGCGGCCGGCCGATCCAGGCGCGCAAAACCCATGCGGGTTTCGTGTGAATAGTTGATTTCGTGGGTCAAGGCACCGGTGGGACAGGCCAGCACACACTGCAGACCGTCACAGGAAAAATCACAGGCCTGTGCGCGTGCGCCGATAAAGGGTGCACCGATGCCAAAACCGTCATCGATATCCGCCAGCCTGATGGCTTGCACGGGACACACCTGTACGCATTGCCCGCACTTGATACAGGCGGCCAGAAACGCCTGTTCGGCCAGCGCACCCGGCGGCCGCAGACGCCGCTGCTCAGCCTTTACAAGCGGAATAAAACCCAGCAGCGATGTACCCACCAGCCCGCTGGTCAGGACCACGGAGCGCAGGAACTCGCGGCGCAGTTTCTGCTCGCGCGGATTGAGCTTGCGCTTTTTACCGCTCATAGCGTTTCCCCGGCTTCGACCAGCGGGGCTTTGTCACGCAGCACCAGTTCGGGCGGGCTGAACGGTGCCAGACGTTCGAGAAAGTCGAGCACTTCCAGCATCGGTGAACCCTTGAAAAACTGCGCGGAAGGAACGTCGATCCAGATACGGTCGGCGTAGGAATAATGTTCGAAGGGTGTATCGCCAACCCCATCATTATCACGATCGAAACCCTCGTAGTGGTCCCAGTAATTACCGTCCCAGGCATTGTTGTTGGCCGTGCCACCATCGCTGACGACCACCTCGGTGAGGTTGCCCTTGAAGCGGTTACGCTTGAACTCGTTGCCGTGCCAGCCGTTGAGAAAACGGACGCCGATATTGTTGAAGGCCAGCAGATTATCATGGATCCGGTTGCTGGTATCGGGCTGATAGGGCGAAACGTCGAGATAAATCCCGGTGGCGTTGTAGAGGATTTTGTTGCCTTCGATGGTAACGTCCGAGGTCTCCTTGAAACCGATGCCGACACCGGTGGCGCCTATCGCATTGGCGATGGTGTTATTGCGGATCTCTACACTGTCGCTGTACATCAGAAAGATACCAACCGAGTTATTTCTATAGATATTGTCTTCCACCTTGTTGTGCTGTGAATACATGAAGTGCAGCGCATAACGGCCGCCCTGGGCGTCATTACCGGAAATCGTATTATCCTTCGAATACCACACCACCGTGTCACGTGAATCGCGGATGATGTTGTCGGTGATCTTGTTACCGAAGCTGTACCACAGGCGCACTGCATCGCCCCTCATCCCCAGTTCCACCGGTTTCGAACTGATACGGTTGCGGCGGATGATATTGTGTTCCGACTGCTGCATGTCGATACCGAACAGACAGTTGTCAATCACATTATCCTTGATGACGTTGAAATTGCCGCGCACCTGCACGCCGGCATCGATGTTGTTATGCGATTCACCGGAATTGGTCAGATGCAGGTTGCGAAGCACCGCGCCGTCGGTATCCAGGTAGATCACAGAGCCCTGTCCACCGGCATCTATGGTGACCCTGCCCTGCCCGTCCAGGGTGATGGCCTTGTCAATGGTAATGGGGCCGTCATAGCTGCCCGGTTCCGGTACCACAATCGAACCCGTTTCCGCGGCGTCGATCATTTGCTGCAGCACTGATTCCTCTGACGCTGCCAGCGGCAGCGCCAACAAGCAGAAAACCAAAATGATTAGCGCGCGCAGCATGACTCTAGCCCGGATTTCTCACCACGAAGGACACAAAGGCTGGGCGCGCTAAGTGCCAGCGTCCCGCAATTGCTTGCGCCGGGTCAAGGCGGCGATACCCAGCACTAACGACATCAGCAGCATCAGGCCGAAACCGCTAGAGGGGTAGGAGTGAGTGGCGAATTGCGCCACCTTGCCCTGACCGAATACGGTTGGCATAAACGGCTTCACGGTAAAGGCACCCATGGCGTTGAGGTTGTGGCCGAAGAACCACAGCCATGCCGTGTAGTCGATAATAAAGAACACCGGCAATGCAATCGGCACCAGGATCAACAGCCAGTAAAACAGGCTGCCGGTTTTACGGGAGGCGACCAGCAACAGCAGCATGGCCGCGATCAGGCCGCCAAAGACCACATGGGTCGCCATCTTCACCGTCTTAACCATCGGTTCGATCTCTGCCGGGTTGTTGAAATAGCGACCCAGGCTCTTGCCATAGTGCCAACTCATGACCTGGAAGGTGCTGCCATTCCAGGCTTCGTCTTTACCGGTGCGCTGCTGATCCTTCTCAAAGGTGACACTCAGTTGCTTGATGAGGCGTTCCTTGTATGACAGTGCGGCGCTATCTGCCGCAGGCGGCGCATCGACTTTGACACCGGAGGCTTCCAGCGACCTTCTCAATGCAGCAACAACACCACTCTCGGAAGGCGTTTCCGCTTCAGCACTGGCATCCTGGTCGAGCGACGTCACGAGTGCTGTCACATAAGCTTCACTCTCCAGTCTGAAGCCGTCGTCAGCATAGATGGTCAAATACATCATCACCAGGATGGCCGCAAAACCCACGCCCATCACAAGCGTACGCAATCCCGGGGAAGTAAAAACGAAGCCCAGCAGCATGACCCCCAGGAACGGCATCAGGAACTGGGAAAAGGCCCGCTCGATCGGCCCGCCGGCGGCAATAGGATACATGCCGACATAGTGGTTGATAGTATCCATTTCATGGACGCAATCGAGCGCCTCCACTTCCTGAATTTCTTCCTTTTCCACCTTCCTGCAACCGTTGAACACACCGGTCATGTGAAATTGGATGCGCACGCCATCGGGGAAGGCCTCCGGTGGATAGTTGGGCGCCGTCAGCGAAACCCACCAGATGGGGCTGACAAAGATCGCTACCAGCAACAGCAGCGAGAGTCCAGTCAGGCCGGTAACGATCAGGTTTTGTTTCATTTGAGAATCCGTGTTCACCATCGGCATCTGACAGACAGGCTAAGGGCTGGCTGGCGCCAGCCCTAAACGGAAATCGTGCCCTATTCCAGCTGGAATAAGCGCCTGCCTGTCAAAGATTTCAGGGCTTCAAACTTCAGTCGAAGTCCGGGTTGAGCCAGTCCTTGGACGGTGCCAGATCTTCCTCCGGCGGCTTTAGACGCGCGGTGTAATCGATGACTGCCACCATGTCCGCATCGCTGAAGCCCTCGATCTGTTTCACCATGTCCGGGTTGGCGTTGCGCCGCTTGCCGTCGCGGATCCATTCAAACTGGCGCAACATGTATTTGTAATGCTGCCCCGCGAGACGCGGATAGAATTTTTCTGCATCCCCCTGGCCGTGATCGCCATGGCACTTGACGCAGTTGTCCTCGAACAGCTTCTTGCCCTGTTCCAGGTTGTCACCCGGCCCCACACCGTTTTCGGGATTCATGGGCAGGGTAGCGATATAAGCGGTTACATCCGCCAGCGCCTGGGCGTCTCCGATGGACTCCGGCAATGCAAAGGGATACATAGTAGGGTTATCACGGTTCAGTGCACGGATATCGGCCAGCTGCTTGATCAGCACATCGCGGTGCTGGCCCGCCAGCTGGGGAAAGGTACCTTCTTCTGTACCCCAGCCTTCGGTCAGATGACAGGCGGCACACACTTCGTACACTTCCATGCCGTTTTCGAGATCAGGCTCCAGCAGCATCGCCTCATCTTTTTCGCCACCGGCCACGTTCCACTCTTTCGGGGCTTCGGCCCAGGCTGAACTGACTATGGCCAGGCCTGTTGCCAGCGTCAAGGCCTTCATCAACTGTTTCTGCCTCATAGGATTCTCCCGTAATTACAATAACCCAGCATATCTTTGTAATACTGGCATTTTAAATATTAGCGGTCCTTGATATTGGTCAAGTCCCTGCAAACTAGGGCGTCAAACCCGACAGGTATTTGGCGATCGCCGCCATTTCCTCTTCATTGACCATGTGCATGATGCCTTTCATGGCCGCTGTCTGTCCGTTGTTACGGGCACCGCTCTGGATGTCCTTCAGCTGCTGCAGCAGATAACCCTCATTCTGGCCAGCCAGTTTCGGATAGACAGGCAGCAGGGGAGATTTGGCATCTTTGCCGTGGCAAGCCATACAACCGCCCTTGGCCGGGTTGGAATACAGTGCGCCACCATCCAGCCCTTCTGCCTGCACCGTTAAGCCGCTGCACATCGTAGTCACTGCCAAAACAGTGGAAAACACAGTCTTTATACGCATAGTTCCGTCCTCCGTTAGAAAAAACAAAAAGGGGGGCACAAT
>JAUXDG010000096.1 GCA_030618475.1 Gammaproteobacteria bacterium
ATCAAAAAGCTCTTTGTCGCGGAAGAGGTCCACGACAAGCTGGTGCGTGGACTCCTCGCCATCGTCAGATTTGATGCCGGGTACGAGGTGATTCCGTCGGTCGTGGCAGAGAAAATAAAGCTTCGCGATGAATCCTGCATTGTCAGCAATGCAGCGTCCCAACCGGAGGATGGGGACGATGATCCCTACGCGGATTATAAGGTTCCCGATGATTTGATGTGGTAGCTGTTTCTTTTCAGCCGGCACACGAAAACTGATCACCGAGTACGCGATGCAAGGGACAGTGATAAGAGCCTCCACGACGCACCCGTGAGGCACCTGACACAGGTCTCTCCGGGTGATAGTTTTAAGGCGGCTGAAGCGTTTGATGAAATATGAATATTATAAAGGCGCGCAATCTGGCTTGCCCTATCGACGGAGAGCGGCTTGAATACCGCGAAAAACAGCTCGTTTGTGAGAATGGACATGTTTTTGATATCGCCCGGCACGGCTATGTCAATTTGTTGCCCGTGCAGCATAAGCGATCGAAGCATCCTGGTGATAGTAAAGCGATGGTTTCAGCGAGAGCTCACTTTTTAAATTCGGGTAGCTATGAGCCTGTAGCCAATAAGTTGGCTCAAATTGTGTTTTCGCAGATTGCAGATAATAAAGAAACCTGCTTTATGGATGCGGGTTGTGGTGAGGGTTATTATTTCGATTATGTTCTTAATGACCTTGAGGGTAAAAAAGTTTGTCATGATCTTTCCTTTATCGGCCTGGATATATCGAAAGCCGCAATAGCTGAAGCTGCAAAAAGAAATAAGCAGATAACCTGGGTTGTCGGTACAAACCGGCAGCCGCCAGTTGAGTCTGCGAGTGTTGACGTTGTTTTATGTGTGTTTGGATTTCAGAGTTTTGAAGGGTTTCATAAAATATTAAAAGCGGGTGGCAGGCTTATTCTCGTGGAGCCTGGTCCTGACCATTTAAAGGAATTGAGAGAAATAATCTATACCGAAGTCAAAAAAACCGATCCACCAGACCTTTCTTATCTTGAAGAAATGGGGTATTCGATGCTGGATAGACAGCCGCTTCAATTCAAGACAGGTGTAATCAACAATGAGCAGATTAATAATCTGCTGATAATGACACCGCATTTTTACAGGGCAAGCAAACAAGGCAGGGAAGCGGCGGGTAATGTGCAGGAACTGGATGTAACCGTTGACGTTGTTTTTAGAACGTTGGAGAAAAAATAAATGACGCGACGCTGCCCGGCCAGAATTAGAGATCAATGGGGGCAGGCTCAATCGCCGCAGCCAGCACAAACGGCGGCAGCGGGCAGTGCAGAATGATGCAGACCGCCCGCAACAGTTCCGCTTCACTCACGGTTACCTTGCCGTCGTGTGACATAGTGACGGTCAGTGCCTTGACCAGTTCTTGTTTGATCATGGGCGGCAACTTGTCCAGTTTGTCCAGTGCCTGGTCCATTCGCAAGGTCCATTTATGCGGGGGATCATAGGCCGGCCAGTCGACGGAAGTCGGCAGCAGTGCCAGCATGCCAACCTGGTAGGCATCACGCGCTGCGTCGTCGTCTTCCCTGTGGCCCAGACGGGCAACGACTGAAAACAGGGTATGTAGCTCCGCGATACTGGTCACCAGCCTGGTACCCCGCTTTGTCGTGACCCGTTGCGGACGTTCGGCATCTCTCAGCAGCGACCACAAGGCACGGGACAACAGGTACTCGAAGGTATCCACATGGCCATCAATCTCGATCAGCGTGTTGACCAGTTCCAGTAGTGCATCGATCTGTTCGCGGGGTCGCTGTTTGAGCGCCGGGAAAGCCAGTTCCATGAGCGGTAAACGGAATTGCGGACCCAGTTCAATCAACGCCGGATGTATTTGCCTGATGAGCGACAGTTGTTCGGGGCCGAAGGATGAGGAAAGTCGCATTAACTGCCGCTTGCGTAGCGCCTCGTCCTGGTCCAGTAACAGTGCCAGCGTAACAAGCGGGGCGTCGCTGGGCGACTGGGCTGCCCGGTAGATTATCGGCGGAATCAGGCGGCGCAGTTCCGCTGCATGCTGTACGTGTGTCTCGCTCGGGTTGCCGATCGAGCTGCTGACGGCTCCGGGTGTAAGAATCAGCATGGCTTGCATGAGCCGGTTGAGACGGGCTTGCGCGTCATCCGCCGCGGGTTTCGCTCCGCCGCGCTTCTCGTCGGCCATTTGTTCATGATCTGCAGCCTGTTTTGTCGCCTTGCGCAGGTAGGTTTCGGCATCGAAATCCGGCTCCAGCGCTCTGATGCGCTGTTCGATCGGCGGGTGGGTGGCATACAGTTTGGAAAACGAGCGCAGACCGTTGGCAAACAGCATATGGCTGACTTCCTCCACGTCGGAATCTACGATAAGGGAAGATGCGTGGTAGCCGATCTTCTTCAGTGCGCCGGCGATACCATCGGTCTGGCGGGTAAACTGAACCGCTGACGCATCCGCCAGGTATTCGCGCTGGCGCGAAACGCCTGCCTTGATCAGGCGGGCGCAGAACAGGCCGAGATAGCCGATCACCGCCAGCGCCAGACCGATAAGCATAACGGCCGCTATACCGCCGCCATTGTCCTTCGAGCGGCTGGAGCGAAAGCGCGAATGGCGCATGTTGCGCAGGATGGTCCTGCCGATGACACTGATGACCAGTATGCCGAACAACACACCCATCAGCCGCATATTCAGGCGCATGTCTCCATTCAGAAGGTGGCTGAACTCGTGGGCGATAACACCCTGCAGTTCGTTGCGACTGAAGGTTTCCAGGCTGCCGCGCGTGACGGCGATGGCGGCATCGCTCGGTGTGAAACCGGCTGCAAAGGCGTTGAGACCCTGCTCCTGTTCGAGAACATAGACTTCGGGCACCGGCACACCGGAGGCGATCGCCATTTCTTCCACCACATTGTGCAGTCGCCGGCGCAACGGGTCCTGGGTGTCGGCTGCCACCCGGGTGCCGCCCAGTCCGCGCGCGACCTTGCCGCCGCCGGCGCTGAGACTGGCGATACGAAACAGGCTGGCCAGACCGATAAGTCCTACCGTCCCCAGGCTGGTCAGAGTGAGCAGACCGATATTGTCACCGACCCGCGGCAGACCCGCTGCAGCTGTCTGCCCGCTTTCGGCGCCCAGGTTGGCAACGAGCGTTAATACCACCATATCCACGGCTGCAACGATAGCGATCACAGCCAGCAGGAACAGAAATATCAGCGACCGCGTCTGGCGCCGTGCTTTATCCTGCTGCGCGAAGAAATCCACGTCTGTATCTGATTCAGAACGAAACTTTCGGAACTTCGCGTTTTTTCGGTGCTTCTATTTCCAGGAATTCGGCGGCCTGGAAATTGAAACTGTTGGCGACAATGGAGCCGGGGAAGTTCTCGCGGGCATTGTTGTAGTTCATGACTGCGTCGTTAAAGGCCTGGCGTGCAAAGGCAACCTTGTTCTCGGTGGTCGAAAGTTCTTCCTGAAACTGCATCATGTTCTGGTTGGCCTTGAGATCCGGATAGGCTTCGGCGAGCGCGAACAAGCGTCCAAGCGCGCCATTAAGGGCGCCCTCGGCAGCACCCAGTTGCTTGATCGCCCCGGGATCGGCGGGGTCTGCTGCGGCGTTCTGCAGACCGGACACGGCAGCGTTTCTGGCCTGGATTACCTCCTGCAACGTCTCGCGTTCGTGTGCCATGTAGCCTTTTACCGCTTCCACAAGATTGGGGATCAGGTCATGACGTCGTGTGAGCTGTACATCGATCTGGGCAAATCCGTTCTTGACCCGGTTGCGTTGATTGACCAGATTGTTGTAGAGCGCAACGCCGTACATGAAAATCGCTGCGGCAATACCCAGCATCACCAGAAACGTTGTCATTTGTGCGAGTCCCCCGGGTTTTCCTGGTTGTCATTGCGCGCTGCGTAATTCAACGCGCCGGTTCATGTGCATGCCTTCTTGCGTCGTGTTATCCGCAATGGGCTGTTCACCACCGTAGCCGGCGGCGCCGATATGACCGGAATTTACGCCTTGTGCAACCAGGTAATCTCTGACCGCTTGCGCGCGCTGCAGGGATAACCACTGGTTGTAGGCCGGGTCGCCCTGCGCGTCGGTGTGGCCGGCAACCTGCAGGTGCAGGTCGGCGTGCTGGCTGAGGATGTCGGCGACACGGTCGAGAATACGTCGAGCCTCATCGGTGAGCTCGTGCGAGTTATAGCCGAAGTTCACACCTGCCAGATTAATCGCTGCGCCGGCGGCGCAGCCGGTCGATTCCACGGCAATGCCTTGCTGTGTTTCGAGGCACAGGTCAATGCTGTCGGGTACACCGTCCTGGTCAGCGTCCGGGGTTGCGATTTGCAGTGCAGCGACTTCAACAGCGTCCACTTCGAGTGTTTCGCCGGCTGCTACCTCTGACTGAGCGGCAGTCAAAGCGGCCTGAGCCTGGGTCGGTTCCCGGCCGGAGGTGTTGGTCTCCGACTTCGCCTGCTGCAAGGCGTCCGTGGCAGTCTGTAGTTCAGTGTTTAATGTAGCCAGCTGCTCATCCCGGCTGGCGAGATCGCTGCGCAACCGGTCGCGTTCCTCCGTCAGGGTTTGCTCGGCATTCAGCCGTGTGCTCTGCTGGCTTTCCAGCTGGGCTTTAAGTTCGGTCAGCTCGTTGTTGGAGGTCTCGGCCTGTGCCCTGGCGTCACTGAGCTGCTGGGCGGAGGTGGTGGTCTCGGACTTCACCTGCTGCAAGGCGTCCGTGGCAGTCTGCAGTTCAGTGTTTAATGTAGCCAGCTGCTCATCCCGGCTGGCAAGTTCGTCGCGCAGCCGATCACGCTCTGTAGTCAGCGTTAGGGTTTGCTGCTGATCGTCAGCGATTTGTTGGCGATTCTGTTCCAGTGTGGCGGTGGTGGTGTTCAGTTCTGCGCTCAGTTCTGACACGCGCGCCTGCAAGGCCTGTTGCTCGCTGGTGATGGCCGCCACATTTTCGTTGAGCGCTTGTTGCGCTTCAAGACTGTGCTGAAGCTTACTCTCTAACTGCTCAAGCATTGCATGGGCCTGGTCCAGTTCAGTACTCTTTGCCGTCGACTGTTCCTGCGTCTGTTTCAGTTCAGCGCTGAGTGGATTTTCCGCTGTCGCTGTCGCAGCGGGGACGGCCTGGGATTGTCCGCGCGGCGGGTAGCCAGGCGGCAATTGACCGTAACCCGCCGGGGGTACAGCCCAATGTGGCGGTTGTTGCCAGGGTTGCGCATACCCATACCCACCCCGGTTGGGTGGCGGCGGATACCAGCCCGGCACAGGCGCGGTAGTGGGCACAGGTGTCTGCACCGCAGGTGCTGCAGACCCGTTTGGTGTTGCTTCATCCGACCAGGTGGTTTCGGCCGTGATACTGACCAGCGAGGCTGTAACAAGTGCGGTAAAAGACGACAATTTGTTCATGAAATGCTCCAGGTTGCTGTGGGGGGCGCCGGCTGCTGCCATGCTTCGCGGACCCGACTCCGAATGTGCTAATCATAAGCCTAACACTGCTGCTGTTCCGAAGAAAAATTGCAAAATATTGTGAAATGTGGGGGGCAGATCCGTGCCTTCCACGTTTTCTGTGGCCGGTTAAATGACATTAGCTTAAATAAGCACCAATTGGGGCAGACCACGGTTTGCTTGGTCAGCTCACCGGTAGTCAGCGCGTCGCGCAGCGGGGCAGGGGGCGGCCCAGGCGCTGAGAAAATAAATCTGTCACCTTTTAACACGTTCAGCGTTGATTCAGGGAGCATTTCCTATGCTGACTGTGAATCATGGGAGGAAAGTCGCCGGATGCCGTTCCATTCAACTATAACCGGACAAAACAAGGGGAAGTACAATGAGACGCATAATAGCTGCCATACCGATCGGGATGACCGTGCTGACCTCTTGCAGTACCGTCCCCTCCGGCCCCGCTGTTCCGGGCTACGTTGATACTGCAGAAGTCATCCAGGCGGAACCTCTGTACAAACAGGTGCAAGTCGCGCGTCCGGTCAACGAATGCTGGATAGAAAGAGTTACTTACGCTAACCAGGGTCATGGCGCTTACGCCGGACCTGTTGCCGGGGGGATTATTGGCGGTGTGCTCGGCAACCGTCTTGCCAGGGGGCGAGGGAGAACAGCCATGACGGTGGCGGGCACCCTGCTCGGGGCCTCCGTTGGACACAGCCTCAGTGCAGCATCCTACAGGCCATCCAGGACTGCCAATGTGAGACGTTGTGCGACTGTGAACCGTTATGAGCAACGCCAACATCTGGTTGGCTATCGTGTAGACTACCGCTATGAGGGACAGACCTTTACCACACGAACCCGTGGACATCCTGGCAGATTCATCCGTGTGCGTGTTAACGTCGATCCAGTTGACGGTAGCTGATACGGTGTCTGTACCAGTACGATGAGTGACAGGCGGCTGATTATCTGCGGTTGGATTGTTCTGCTGGCAGCGTGTCCGCTGGTCGCCGCTGCTTTCGATTATCGAGATCTCACCAACCAGTTCGCGCATCCGTCACACTCCGAAAAACGGGGAATCAGCCTGGACGAGGCGGTATCGCGTGCGCGCCGGCAATCGGATGACAAGATTCTTTCCGCAGAAACCGTCCGCGTCGACGGACGGCGCGTTCACCGCATCAAGATCCTCACCAGCGACGGACGCGTCAAACACACGCAGATCGATGCCGATACCGGTCGACCTGCAACGCGCCGGCGCTGACGATGCATATCCTGATCGTCGAAGATGAGTTACGCCTGCGGGAACACTTGCGGGATCGCCTGCGGAAAAACGGCTACGTGGTTGAGGTCGCTGCAGACGGTGAGGAAGGCCTGTACTACGGTCAGCAATTTCCCCTCGACCTGGCGGTGATCGATATCGGCTTGCCCAAAATCTCCGGCATCGAGTTGATTCGCCGCTTTCGCTCGAACGGCAGGCACTTCCCTATCCTGATCCTCACAGCCAGGCGTAACTGGCAGGACAAGGTCGAAGGTCTGGAAACCGGGGCCGATGACTACCTGGTCAAGCCGTTTCGCTTTGAAGAACTCGAGGCGCGTTTGAATGCCCTGCTGCGTCGTGCCTCCGGCTGGTCGAAACCGGTCATTGATTGCGGGCCGATATCACTGGATACCGGCAAACAAACCACCACGGTTGCGGGTGACCCTGTGGTACTGACTGCCTTTGAATACAGAGTACTCGAGTACCTGATGCTGCATGCCGGTCAGGTCGTCTCCAAGGCCGAGTTGACCGACAACATTTATGATCAGGATTACGACCGCGACAGTAACGTACTGGAAGTCTTCATCGGACGCCTGAGGCGCAAACTGGATCCGGGTAATCGGATCAACCCCATTGAAACCCTGCGCGGCCGCGGCTATCGATTCAGACGGGGGGAGTGTTGAGCTTCTGATGGGCTCGCTGCACAGTCGCTTGCTGCTGGCCGCGACATTGGTCCTGGCCGGTTTCATCGGTGCAACAGGACTGGCGCTGGACAAGGCCTTTAGAGTCAGTGCCAAGGCATCCATGCAGGATCGCCTGCAGTCGTATATCTATGCGCTGCTGGCGGCCGCCGACGAAGATGACGGCGGCCGGATGATCCCTCCGCAAGAGATTCCGGAACCGCGCTTCTCGAAACCGGATTCCGGACTCTACGCCATGATCGCCGGGCCGGACGGGAGACCGCTCTGGCATTCCCGCTCCCTGGCCGGACGAAGCATCAGCATGGTGCAACAGCAATCCCCGGGACAGCGCGAATTTCGCCGGCTCACCCAGGCCGGCATGGAACTGTATGCAATCTCCTTTGGCGTCGCCTGGGAAGACTATGCCAGCTCGGAGGAGCTGTACACATTCGCGGTGGCAGAGGACACAGCGGCATTTGAGGAACAGATTGACAGTTTTCGCATGTCCCTGTGGAGCTGGCTCGGCGGCATGGCTGTGGTCCTGCTGCTGGCCCAGGGGCTCATTCTGCGCTGGGGACTGCGGCCACTGCGCAGCGTCGAATCAGACCTGCAACGTATAGAGCAAGGCACGGCGGAACACCTCGACGGAACTTATCCAAAAGAACTCACAGGGCTCACGTCCAGTCTCAATTCCCTGATCGAGCACGGCAAACTGGTACAAACCCGCTATCGCAACAGCCTGGATGATCTCGCCCACAGCCTGAAAACACCCCTGGCGATCATGCAGTCATTCTGTGAAGGAAAATCCGAACAGATCGGTCAGCAGCGCGCCCTGATCAGAGAACAGGTGGAACGCATGGATGGGATTATTGATCATCAGTTACAGCGGGCAGCGGTTTCAGGCCGGGTCACACTGGCGCGTTCGGTGCCGCTTCAACACGTGCTGGAGCGCCTGGTCCGTACCCTGCGGAAGGTGTACCGGGAAAAACAGGTGGACGTCAGGCTGGACCTGGAGCCGGGAGCGACCTTTTATGGAGACGAAGCGGACTTGACCGAGGCGCTTGGCAATCTGCTGGAAAATGCCTACAAGTACTGTGCGGGTCAGATCAGGGTGTGCGTCCGTTACGACAGGAAAACCGCTTCCGGTCACGGTCTCGAGATCACCATCGAGGATGACGGGCAGGGCATTGACCCGGAGATGATCGACACCGTCCTGCAAAGGGGCAAACGCATGGATGAAACGGTTCCCGGCCACGGTATCGGCCTCAGCATGGCCCAGGAAATCATCGCCGTATACGGTGGTGAGCTGGACATCGGTTCAAGCAGCCTGGGCGGTGCCCTGTTACGTATCCACTTCGATACCTGATCGCGGGAGCATCACATAGAGCCGGTAAGATACATTGGCCGAAAGAAGTTAACCGCGAAGGGGGCCAAGGACGCGAAGTGAATAGCTGATTGGTAGCTAGAGCGATAACTGTGCCGGTCTGGAACAGTTATGCCTTCAATGCTAACTAGTACTCGGCCACAATGCATATTCTTAAAGGTCCGAGTACGGCCAACTCCTGCCCTACACGGGCGACTAGCGAAGGGCAAGTTAATACTGATAATGGACATTCTGGTATAGCTTGAACTGTGTAACTCATCAACCCGCTTTATTGTTTTGCTTCAACCGACCCCGGAGGAGCACCA
>JAUXDG010000058.1 GCA_030618475.1 Gammaproteobacteria bacterium
TTAAAAACAGAGCTGGAAAACAAAATCCGGCGCGAAGTCATCATTGATATTCAGGAAGTAAGAAAGGCGGAAGTTGAAGCACAACTTGTTGCAGAAAACGTTAGCATGCAACTGGTTCGGAGGATGGCCTTCAGGCGTGTAATGAAAAAGGCCGTAAGCTCCGCACATGCGCTACAGCACCAACAGCAGGCGCTCTAGGCGAGGCGCAGCTCGCAGGCAAGGGGTTAACCCTTGTCAGAGCTATAACGCGGCTGAGGCGGATGTGTGGAGCTCCCTTCGGGCAAGCTGCCAAGCGGTTAGCGACTCGTCAATCCGTTTTGAGGCAGCACATCCGTATCTTCTCAATCGCCTGCTATCGGCGTCATCAGCATTATTCTCCACCGATAGCAGGCTTTTTATTTGACGTGTCAGTAATGCGCTTGGTATAAAGCCGTGCGTATGTTTGGGGGCTTCAAGCAATCAGCCTTATTACTCAGGTTCGTCCTTTACTGGTTGAGCCTGGTTCGTTATGTTTTTATCAATTATTAAATTCAATGTTGAGGGTCGCACTCGATGAATAAAGCCGAATTAATTGACGCAGTTGCCAGTTCCGCAGATCTTTCCAAGGCATCTGCGACCCAGGCAGTTGATGCCGTGGTCGATACTATCACCGAAAGTTTGCGTAAAGGTGAATCCGTTACCCTGGTCGGGTTTGGAACCTTTGAAGTGCGCGCCCGGGCGGCCAGAATGGGTCGTAACCCGCAGACGGGTGAAGAGTTGCAGATCAAAGCCTCCAAAGCCCCTGCTTTTAAGGCTGGCAAAGCGCTTAAGGATGCCGTAAACTAACGCGCTTCCTTGGGGTGCTTAGCTCAGCTGGGAGAGCGTCGCCCTTACAAGGCGAATGTCGGGGGTTCGATCCCCTCAGCACCCACCAAGGTTTTGGAGTGGTAGTTCAGCTGGTTAGAATACCGGCCTGTCACGCCGGGGGTCGCGGGTTCGAGTCCCGTCCACTCCGCCACCTTAGAAAACGGGCGCCCGGCAGGGCGCCCGTTTTTTTATGTGCGCACCTGATAACAGGTGCACTGGGTACGGCTTAATTAGAAGACGGGACGAGTCATCATGTTACAAGCGATACGCGATAAGGCCATGGGGCTGTTGGGGTGGATTGTTATCGGCCTGATAATAATCACCTTTGCCTTGTTTGGTCTGGGGTCATACCTGCAGGATAAATCGCAGGTATTTGTTGCCAAGGTCAACGATGTGGAAATTTCACCACGCGAGCTGCAACTGGCCTACCAGCAGCAGCGGGCGAGAATGGAACGGATGCTGGGTGATGCCTATAGCCCGGCGTTGATTGATGATCAGATGCTTAAGCAAACTGCTCTGAACGGATTGATTCAAAGACAGTTGCTGTTGCAGGCTGCACAGAAAGACGGAATGCTGGTCAGCGACCAGCTGCTGGTTGCGCAAATTCACGCTGTTCCGGCGTTTCGTGAAGATGGATCATTTTCAGAAGAAAAGTATCAGCGTCTAATCCGGCAACAGGGGCGTTTGCCTGCAGAGTTTGAATATGAAACCAGGCGCATGCTTCAGACAGAACAGCTGCTTAACGGGCTCTCTCAAACGGCATTTGTCACAGCGGACGAACTGGACCAGGCTTATCGTCTGCGGGACCAAAGGCGTGATTTTTCCTATTCGATCATTTCCTCCGAATCGTTCAAAAAGAATGTGGAAATCAGCGATGAACAGATTAAGCAATACTACGATCAGCACAGTGAAAAATTTGTCACGCCGGAACGTGTGCGCCTCGCCTACTTGCGCCTGTCTGCTGATGCACTCAGTGAAAATATCCAGGTCGATGAAGAGGAGCTGGTGGCTTACTATGAAGAGAAAAAAGAATCTTTGCTCACTCAGGAGCAACGTCGGGCCAGCCATATCCTGATTCAGGTTGCTGCCGGTGCAGATGAAGAAACAGCCAATAGCGCCAAAGCGGAAGCGGAGGATCTGCTGAAGCAAATCCGTAATGGCAGTGATTTTGCCGAGCTTGCCAGGCAACATTCCGATGATCCTGGTTCAGCGGCACAGGGAGGTGATCTGGGCTTTTTTGCGCATGGTGCCATGGTGCCGGAGTTTGAGAAAACCGTTTTCAGTATGGAGGTCGGTGATGTATCTGAACCGGTTCACACACAGTTCGGTTTCCATATTATCAAGCTTGCCGAGCTGCGGGGAACTGAAATTCCTGCGCTTGACGAAGTGCGTGAAGAGTTGATTGCCCAGCTGAATCGGCGCGGTTTAAGTGATCTGTTCTATGAACAGTTCGAGCAGTTGAGTGATGTGAGCTATGAAAACCCCGATTCTCTGGATGCGGCTGCAGATGCACTCGGCCTCGAGGTGCAAACCAGTGACTGGCTGACAGCGAGCGGCGGGGCTGGAATCGGCGAATATCCCAAAGTTGTGGCGATCGCTTTCAGTGAGGACGTGCTGGAAGCCGGAAACAACAGCGAACCGATTGAAGTCGGTGACAACGACGCCATTGTGGTGCGCGTTGAGCAACGGCAAGCTGCACAAGCAACACCGCTGGATACTGTAAGGGAACAGATTGTTGAAGAGCTTCGGCAACAGCAGGCTATGGAACAGGCACAGGCCAGCGGTGAAGAGCTAATGCAACAGATCAAGCAAGGGGCCTTGATGGAAGATCTGGACGAAGCGGATTACATCACATCCCATAAGGCCGAAGGCGTTACCCGCGCAACAGCGGCGGAGCATAATCCTGAAGTCGTACGTGCGGTGTTTAAGCTCAGCAGGCCGCAGGCGGGCGCGAGTATTGATAAAGGATTTAAGTTGAACAACGGTGATTATACTGTCGTGCATTTGACGGCGGTAAGTGATGCAGACCCGGCTTCCATGCAGGAAGACGCCCGCAGCCAGCTCGAAGGTGGACTTGAAAATATGCGTCGCTCGGTGACGGTTTCGACCATGACTGCGGATTTGCGCGCACGCGCGAATATCGTTATTCCCGAAGAAAGCGAGTAAGTAACAGCCGTCAAATTGAAATTCATCGCACGGGACGCGAAGGATTTGTTCAATAATCCGGCACAGCTGGCAAAGGCAATGGTATTGCAATGAAGCTCAAGCTCCACTGGCAGATTCTCATTTCACTCGTTGTGGCGGTTTTTGCCGGGCACCTGAGCGGTACCGAGGGTACCTTGCTGGGAGTGAAACTCTACGCCGTCTATGTGTTCATTGGCGCCTTGTTCATGAACGCATTGAAGATGATTATCGTGCCTTTGATCATCTCTTCGATTATCACCGGTGTTTCGGGTGTCGGCGGTTCACAGGGGCTCGGACGGCTGGGCGGCAAGACTGTGATGTTTTATATGACGACCAGCCTGCTGGCGATTCTGACCGGCTTGTTATTCGTGAATTTGCTGGATCCGGGGATTATCAACGGTGAACCGGCACGCGCTGTCCTGGGACTCAGTCAGGACGCGGTGGCCCAAGTTGCAGAAAAAGTGCAGGGACGTTCTGCATCCGATTTAAGCGATGTTTTCCTGAGTATGGTACCACCCAATATTGTACTGGCTGCTGCTGAGGGGCAGATGTTGGGTTTGATTTTCTTCAGCCTGCTGTTCGGTTTTTTCATGACGCGTATCGACAAGGAGTCCGGCGACCTGCTTAACCGGTTCTGGCAGGGTGTTGCCGGCGTTATGATGGGTATCACCGATTTGATCATGAAGTTTGCGCCATTGGGGGTGTTTGGCCTGGTGGCGAAAACGGTCGCCGGCATTGGTCCGGAGCAACTCGATGATCTGGCCATCTCGCTTGGCACATTCACCCTGAGTGTTCTACTGGCGCTGTTGGTACACGTGGCCGTCACTTTACCTGTATTGCTTGTGCTGGTGGCGAGAGTCAACCCGCTGGCGCACTTCAAAGCCATGATGCCGGCCCTGCTGACGGCGTTTTCAACAGCGTCATCATCAGCGACATTGCCGCTTACCATGGAATGTGTCCGGGACAATGCCGGGGTATCCAATCGTACTTCCAGTTTTGTGTTGCCATTAGGCGCAACGGTGAACATGGACGGTACAGCGTTATACGAATGTGTTGCGGCGATGTTTATCGCGCAGGCCTATGGTCTGGAGCTGAGTTTTGTCACCCAGTTCACCATTGTGCTGGTGGCGCTGCTGACATCGATTGGTGTTGCCGGCATACCTGCGGCCAGCCTGGTGGCTATTACCATAATTCTGGCCAGCATCGGGCTGCCTGCTGAAGCTATCGGGCTGATACTGGCGGTGGACAGGATTCTGGATATGTTCCGGACGTCGGTGAATGTATTCAGTGATTCCTGTGGAGCTGTGCTGATTGCCAAAACAGAAGGTGAGCAGGATGTGTTGAAAGCTAAACCCGTAGGAGCGGCTTCCTGACCGCTCCTACAGGGGTTCGTGCGTCAGGAATCAGTCGTCCAGTGGTGGCATGCCGGTGATGTTATAGCCGGCATCTACATAGGTCACTTCACCGGTAATACCCGAAGCCAGATCTGAACACAGGAACGCTGCCGTATTACCGACTTCCTCAATAGTTATATTGCGGCGCAAGGGGGCGGTGCGCTCCATAAGATCCAGCATCTTGCGGAAGTTACTGATTCCTGCTGCTGCCAGTGTTTTGATCGGGCCCGCAGATATGGCATTGACCCGGATACCATCCGGTCCCAGGCTTTGTGCCATGTAGCGTACGTTGGCTTCCAGGCTGGCCTTGGCCAGGCCCATAACATTGTAATTGGGCATGGCCTTTTCGGCGCCGTAATAGCTCATTGTCAAGAGGGCGCCATCGCGGCCTTCCATCATGCGGCAGCCGGCTT
Source organism: Gammaproteobacteria bacterium (assembly GCA_030618475.1). GTDB lineage: Bacteria > Pseudomonadota > Gammaproteobacteria > DSM-19610 > DSM-19610 > Thiogranum. The sequence continues at coordinate 4,838 of JAUXDG010000058.1, forward strand.
TGGCCAGGGCCGAAAAACTGTAGGAACTGATTTCGTGTGCGACACGGAAACCATCGCGGCTGACGTTTTCGAGATAGTCGCCTTCCAGTTCGCTACGCGGGGCGAAGGCTACCGAGTGGACAATGATATCGAGGTGATCCCAGTAATTGTCCAGATGGTCAAACACGGCATCGATCTCTTCGTCGTTGGAGACATCGCAAGGTACGGTGATTTCTGTCCCGCATTCTCCGGCCATTTTTGCCACGCGGTCGTGCAGCTTGTCATTCTGGTAGGTAAAGGCGAGTTCGGCACCTTGCCGCTGCATGGCCTTGGCAATACCCCAGGCGATGGATCGGGTACTGGCGAGTCCTACGATGAGTGCGCGTTTGCCGTCTAGAAATCCCATAGCTGCCTCCTGACCCCTGTTTGATGATTCAAGGCACCATAAGGTACCGGAAAAATGCCGGAACGGAAAGGGCCTGTGAATCTCCTGGCTGCGCCTCTATAATGCAGATTCATGTCCGCGCTACAACCGCTGTTCAGACACCCGAACCTGTTAGTCGGATGGATACTGCTCATTCTGACGGGACTTTCAGTCGGCGCATGCAGCGATCAAGCCTGGAACAGTCCCTATCCACCTGACCAGGCGGGTCAGAATATTCTTTATTCTTCCTTCGCTGAGAGGCCCAAACATCTCGACCCGGCGCAGTCCTACAGTTCCAATGAAGTGGTGTTTACCGGCCAGATCTATGAGCCACCCCTGCAATACCATTTCCTGAAACGGCCGTATCAGCTGGAACCGGCCACCGTTACCACCATGCCTGTGCCCTATTACCTGGATGATCAGGGGCAGCGTCTGAGCGATAATGCCTCAGCCGATGAAATTGCCTACAGCGTCTATGACATAGAAATACAGCCGGGCATCCATTATCAGCCTCACCCCGCTTTTGCCAAAGATGAACAGGGACAGTTCCTCTACCACGCCTTGAGCGAACAGGATCTTGAATCGGTGAAGACGCTGTCTGATTTCCGCGAAAACGGCAGTCGTGAATTGGTCGCCGAAGATTATGCCTTGCAGATAAAACGCCTGGCGCACCCCCGGCTGCACTCACCGATATTTGGTTTGATGTCTGACTATATCGTGGGCTTGAGTGACTATGCGGCGACGCTGAAACAGGTCTTCGAGCACAACAGCGAAGGCGCGTCCGCCGCAGCGTCTGTGGATCTGCGTGATTATCCACTGGCCGGCGTCGAAGTGCTGGACCGTTATCGCTACCGTGTCAGGATTCGCGGTAAGTATCCGCAGTTCCTGTACTGGCTGGCGATGCCGTTTTTTGCCCCGGTACCCTGGGAGGCCGATGTGTTTTACTCACAGCCGGGTATGAAGGAGCGCAACATCAGCCTGGACTGGTATCCGCTCGGAACGGGGCCGTACATGTTGACTGTCAATAATCCCAACCGGCAGATGGTCATGGAGCGCAACCCTAATTTTCACGGCGAACGCTACCCGCAGGCAGGTGAAAGCGGCGATGCCGGGCAAGGCTATCTGGATGATGCCGGGCGTCAGTTGCCGATGATCGACAAAGTGATCTACAGTCTGGAAAAAGAAGCTATCCCGACCTGGAACAAGTTTCTGCAGGGTTACTATGATGCATCCGGTGTGAGTTCGGACAGCTTTGATCAGGCGATTCAGGTAGCATCGGGCGGTGATATATCGCTGACACCGGAGTTGAAGGCTAAGGGGATTCACCTGAATACGGTGGTATCGACCTCGATTAGCTACATCGGCTTCAATATGCTGGACCCGGTAGTGGGTGGGGACAGCGAGCCGGCGCGTCTGCTGCGCAGGGCAATTTCCATTGCCATGGACTACGAAGAGTATATATCCGTTTTTGCCAACGGCCGCGGCATCCCGGCACAGAGTCCTTTGCCACCCGGAATTTTCGGTCATGTTGAGGGCAGGCAAGGCATTAATACATTTGTCTATGACTGGACCCCACATGGCCCGCAACGCAAACCGATAGCCGAGGCCAGGCGCTTGCTGGCGCAAGCGGGTTACCCGGACGGCAGGGATATCAAGACCGGCAAGCCCCTGGTGTTATACTTCGATACCAGCGGTGTCGGACCGGATGACTCGGCGCGTCTGGACTGGATCCGCAAACAGTTTGTCAAGCTCGACATCCAGTTGCAGGTTCGTAATACGGATTACAACCGTTTCCAGGACAAAATGCTGAAAGGTACGGCGCAGATATTCCAGTGGGGCTGGAATGCGGATTACCCGGATGCAGAGAATTTCCTGTTTCTGCTTTACGCGAAGAACGCTAAAGTCGAGCATAGTGGCGAGAATGCGGCCAACTACAGCAACGCTGAATTCGACCGTTTGTTCGAGCAGATGAAAAATATGGAAAACGGAGCGCAGCGTCAGCAGGTGATCGACCGCATGGTGGAAATCCTGCGCCACGATGCGCCCTGGGTATTCGGTTTCCATCCCAAACAGTTCGTGTTGTTTCATGACTGGTACCACAACGCCAAATCCAACCTGATGGCGAACAATACACTCAAGTACCGGCGCATCGAGCCAGCCTTGCGTGAACAGCAGCGCGAAGCATGGAATCACCCCGTGGTCTGGCCACTCGGTCTGATCATTCTGATGCTGATAGCAGCGGTCATTCCGGCAGTCATCGCTTATCGGCGGCACGAGAATCAGCAGGCCCTGGAACACTGATGTTTGCCTATGTCATCCGCAGGGCGCTGTACGCCATCCCCATTCTTATCGGTGTCAATCTGATTACCTTCGCGCTGTTTTTTGTCGTCAATACACCGGATGATATGGCGCGTATGCACCTGGGTATGAAACGCGTAACAGCGGACGCTATCGAGAAATGGAAAGCCGAACGCGGCTATGACCGACCCTTGCTCTATAACCGGCAGGCTGATGGCGCAGAGCGGGTGACGGCTACCATTTTCTTCGATAAATCAGTACGCCTGTTTGCCTTTGAATTCGGTTCCTCGGATGCCGGACGAGATATCGGCCAGGATATCAGTCAGCGCATGTGGCCCAGTCTGGCGATTGCCCTGCCGACTTTTCTGATCGGCCTGCTGGTGTATATCAGTTTTGCCATGTTGCTGGCCTTTTTTCGCGGTACTTATCTGGATATTTCCGGGGTGGCCTTGTGTGTCATCCTGATGTCCATCTCCGGCCTGTTTTATATTATCGCCGGGCAGTATGTTTTCAGTAAACTCCTGCACCTGGTGCCGGTGTCCGGCTATGAGCCGGGCTGGTTGGCCTGGCGGTTTGTCCTCCTGCCGGTTGCTATCGGGGTGTTTGCCGGGATTGGCTCCAGCAGCCGCTGGTATCGCACCATATTCCTCGAAGAAATTAACCGGGATTATGTGCGTACAGCGCGCGCCAAAGGGCTGCCGGAAGGCCGGCTGCTGTTCAGGCACGTTCTGAAAAATGCCATGGTGCCGATTTTGACGGGGGTGGTCGTTGTCCTTCCGACACTCTTTATGGGCAGCCTGATTATGGAATCCTTCTTTGCTATTCCCGGTCTCGGCAGTTACACCATCGAAGCGATTCAGAAGCAGGATTTCGCCATTGTAAGGGCGATGGTATTCCTGGGTTCGGCACTCTACATCCTCGGTTTGCTGTTGACCGATCTGTCCTACACCCTGGTCGACCCCAGGATACGCCTGTCATGATCCAGCCCGTCATCCTGTGGACCGATGCACTGGTATTTGTACTGCTTGCCGTGGTGTTCAGCTTTGCCCTGTATGCGCGAAACAAGGAACACCTGCGGGCGCCCTGGCGCGAGGTGGTGCGCAGCCGTATGGCGGTGGCCTCGCTGGTCGTATTGACTGTCTATACCATCACCGGTTTGCTCGATTCGGTGCATTTCCGCAAGGCCTTGCCGATGCATGAAGGGCAGCAGGAGGTTCAGTATTCGGGTGATGTACTGAGTCTTCTGGATGAACTGTTGGGTGACATGCGTACCCAGGTGGAGAAAACCTATTCGTCGCCTTTCGCCATGCATCTCTACACCAGGGAATCCGTTATTGGCGATGATGGAGAGCAGTACAGAACGTTTCCGCGCCTGGAATATGGGGGGGCACACCTCGCCAATCGGGAAGAAAGAAGCGCTGATATTGCTTTGCGCACAGGCCAGGCCCTCTTCCAGGCGGTCGCCGTGATGCTGGTGCTTTCTGTGTTGCTGGCCGCGTGGCTGGCGAAAAGATGGAAGTTGTCTTTGGCGGCTGCGTTACGACGCATCCTCCGCGGTGAGTCCGATATGCCCTGGCGCACGGCAATTGCTGCCATTTTTATTTTTGCATTTATTGTCACACTGACAGCCAGTCTGGCTAACGTCTATCATGTATTCGGCACCGATAAGGTCGGCAAGGACGTTTTATATCAAACCATAAAAAGCATTCGCACCGGTCTTGTGATCGGCACGCTCACAACACTGGTGATGCTGCCATTCGCTGTTTTTCTCGGCATGATGGCGGGTTATTTCCGTGGCTGGGTCGATGACGTGATTCAGTATTTATACACCACGCTGAATTCGATTCCCGGGGTTTTGCTCATCGCGGCAACCGTACTCATGATGCAGGTCTACATGGACAACCATCCTGAATTGTTCGAGACCATGGCCGAACGTGCCGATCTGCGTCTGTTGTTTCTGTGCCTGATCCTTGGCATTACCAGCTGGACCGGGTTGTGCCGCCTGTTACGCGGAGAGACGCTGAAGCTGCGTGAGCTGGATTACGTCCAGGCCGCCGATGCTTTTGGTGTGCCCAAGTCCACGATACTGGTACGCCACCTCTTGCCCAACCTGCTGCACCTGGTGTTGATCGCCGTGGTGATCGATTTCAGTGGTCTGGTACTGGCCGAGGCCGTATTGTCCTACGTCGGCGTCGGCGTAGATCCCACCACCATGAGCTGGGGCAATATGATCAACCGGGCTCGCCTGGAGATGGCGCGTGAACCCATGGTGTGGTGGTCGTTGCTGGCGGCATTCAGCTTTATGTTTACGCTGGTTCTGGCAGCCAACCTGTTTTCCGATGTGGTGCGCGATGCCTTCGATCCGCGCTTGCGGGCACAACGGTAATGACACAACCTTTATTGCAGGTTAAAGACTTAAGTGTCCGTATTGGTAACGGCGACAGTGCCATACGCCCGGTAGACGGTTTGAGTTTCCATATCAGGCACGGCGAGACTTTCGCCCTGCTGGGTGAGTCGGGTTGTGGGAAATCCATGACTGCGTTGGCATTGTTGCGATTGCTGCCGCGCCCGGCCGGTGAGATCGTGTCCGGGTCCGTTTTGCTGAATGGTAAAGAACTGCTGGCATTTACCGAAAACGGTATGCGTTCCGTTCGAGGCGGCAGTATAGCCATGATTTTTCAGGAGCCCATGACCTCCCTGAATCCGGTGATGAGTATCGGTGCACAGATAGCGGAAAGTCTGCAGCAGCACAAAGGCCTGTCTGGGAAAACAGCCCGGCACCGGGTAGTGGAATTGCTGGATGATGTGGGTATCCCCGATGCGGAACAGCGCTATGGTGAATTCCCGCACCAGCTGTCGGGCGGTATGAAACAGCGGGTGATGATTGCTATCGCCCTGGCCGGTGACCCCGATCTTTTGATTGCCGATGAACCTACCACTGCACTGGATGTCACTATCCAGGAGCAGGTGCTGGAACTGATTAAAAAACTGCAACGGCAACGCGGCATGGCGGTGATGTTGATCACGCACGATCTGGGTGTGGTCGCGGAAATGGCCGATCGTGTTGCCGTGATGTATGCGGGGCAGCTTGTCGAGCAGGCCCCGCGTGACGCCTTTTTCGGCAACTCGAAACATCCGTATAGCGACAAGCTGTTTGCAGCATTACCCGATAGCAGTAAACGCGAAGAACGCTTGACGGTTATTCCAGGAACTGTGCCGCCGTTGAACCAGGTCTTTTATGGTTGCCGTTTTGCCGATCGTTGTGAGCGGGCGTGGGAACACTGTCAGAGCCATATTCCAGGCTGGTTCGAGACTGGCGTGGAGCAGGGTGTCCGCTGCCATCTCGCCGACCCGACTTTGTCGCCCGGTGGCAATCGGGAAACGGTGGTTCAACACGACACCCGGGTTAAAACGCCTGTCGAAAAATCGGTGCAGCGCGCCTTGCTGGATGTCGAGGAACTGAAAGTTTACTTTCCCATTCACAAGGGATTGTTCAAGCGGGTTGTCGGCCAGGTGCGCGCTGTTGACGGCGTCAGCCTCTCGATCTCCAGTGGGCAGACCCTGGCGCTGGTCGGCGAGTCGGGCTGCGGTAAAACCACGGTAGGCAAGGGTATCCTGCAATTGTTGAAACTAACCGCCGGCAGTGTGCGCTTTGAAGAACATGAACTCACCGAACTCAAAGGCGAAGGACTGAGAAGACGGCGCTCGGATTTCCAGATCATATTCCAGGATCCGTTTTCGTCGATGAATCCGCGTATGAGCGTGGGTGACATTGTCGAAGAAGGCATGATCGCCCAGGGTATCGGTGGCAAGGCGCAACAAAGAAAACAACGCGTTCATGAATTACTGCAGCAGGTCGGCCTTCGAACGGAACACGCGCGCCGTTACCCGCATGAATTCTCTGGCGGCCAGCGTCAGCGTATCTGTATTGCGCGTGCCCTGGCCGTGAATCCGAAACTGATTGTCTGTGACGAACCCACCAGTGCGCTGGACGTATCGGTCCAGGCGCAGATTCTCAATCTTCTGCAGGACCTGCAAGGTGAACTTGGCTTGTCTTTTCTGTTTATCAGCCACGATCTTTCCGTGGTGTCCTACCTGGCGGATCGTGTCGCGGTCATGTACCTGGGACGTATTGTCGAAGAGGGTGATGTGGGGGATGTGTTGGATAACCCACAACACCCCTATAGCCAGGCATTGCTGTCGGCTGCACCCAGAGTCAACACTGACGGCGAACGCCGGAGCATTCGCCTGGAAGGTGATTTGCCGTCACCGTCCAGTCCACCTCAAGGCTGCCACTTCCATCCGCGCTGCAGGCACGTAAAGCCGGAGTGCCGTCAAAGCTACCCGTCGCTGACCCGCTTAACGGAAACGCATCAGCTCCGTTGCCACCTGTTTGAGGGCTTGGAGGCCAAACCATAATGTGCCGGCTACTCGCTATAGCAGTTTAGTCTATGTTGTACCGATCAGCGGCAGACCTGTTGGTTCTATTCCACCTTGGCTTTATCATCTTCGTGATCATCGGTGGCTTCCTGGTCGTGAAGTGGCGTTGGCTTCTCTTGCTGCATCTTCCCGCAGCTGTATGGGGTGCACTGATCGAGTTTCAGGGCTGGTTGTGTCCGCTCACACCGCTCGAACAGCGGCTCAGACAGGCGGCGGGTGAGCAGGGGTATTCCGGTGGATTCATAGAACATTATGTGCTGCCGGTGATTTACCCGGAGGCGCTAACAGTTGACATACAGATGGTCCTGGGAGGATTTGTTATTCTCATCAATCTCGTTGCGTACGCCTGGGTGCTGGCGCACACCAGTGAATGACGAAGATATAATAATTGCCCGGCAATACCCCGAAAAGGCCAGACAGCTCCGGCTGTTGATTGCTGTAGCCTCCGTTCTGTTGGGCATTGGCCTGGTGGCACCCATTATCACACTGAAAAAATTTGTTCTCATCGAGAATACCTTTTCAGTCGTGTCCGGTGTTATTCAACTGCTGGAAGAGGGGCAGTGGTTGCTGTTTTTTGTTATTTCCTGCTTCAGTATTGTGTTGCCGGTCCTCAAGCTCAGTG
>JAUXDG010000122.1 GCA_030618475.1 Gammaproteobacteria bacterium
ACAGAACGACATGGCTACGATCCGACTTTCAGGCCGATATTCTGCTGGTGACCGGTTATGTCTCGGTCAAGACCCTCAAGCGTATCATCCTGACCTATGAGCAGATGCCGGCGCCGAAATACGTGATCGGCATCTGTTCCTGCACCGTCAACGGCGGCATGTACTGGCAGAGCTACGCCACCGCCAAGATGCTCAAGGAGTACATGCCGGTGGATATCTATATCGCCGGCTGCATGCCCAGGCCGGAAGCCGTTATCAGCGGCCTGCGCGAGCTGATGGATGACATCAAGAGCGGGCGTGGGAATTCCTGGAAGAAATATTTCCAGAATTACGATTACTACCTGGGCAATCAGCAGAAGCTGTTTGGCGAACACTGGCAGACGCCCACCGACATCATCGCCGAGGCGCGCCACTACGAACTGATCACGGACCAGACCCTGGGTGAACACACGGCTTTACTGGAGAAACACCAGAAACCGCTGGACGCGCTGGAGATGAGGCTGACAAGCAAAGAGAAGCAGGCAACGTGAGCAAGGAATTAAACATCTGGCTGGACAACCTGCTGGAAGACATCGAAAGCGTTCAGTTCAAACGCAAGAGTTCGCGCCGCGTGCGTGTTGATGTGGCATCGGAAGCCCTGCCAGCACTGCTGGAGTTGCTGCAGGGTCACGCCAGCTACGTGCATCTGTCCGCGATCAGCTGTGTTGACTGGATCGCTGATAACGAGTTCGAACTGGTGTATCACGTCTGGTCCTATGAAACCCGCTCACTGGTTTCCGCGCATACGCGCATACCGCGTGACCCGGGGGTATATCTGTCGATCTATGACCTGTACCAGCCGGCGGCTTTTTTCGAGCGCGATATCCATGAAATGTTCGGTGTCTATTTCGAAGGCAGTCCGGACATGGGGAAGTTCATCCTCACCGAATGGGACGGACCGCCACCCATGCGCAAGGATTTCGACTCGGAAGCGTTTGTGAACCAGACATTCAGCTGGGAACAATATCACCCGCAATGGCTGAAGGATATTGAAGAGCAAGGCGGCGGCATCACCACCCGGCCGGAGGATGTGCGCTGATGAGACCCGAGAACTACCAGGCGAAAAGCCAGCCGCCCAGCAACGAATACGAGCTGAACTTCGGCCCCAATCATCCGGGTATCGAAGGCAACTATGCCTTCAAGGTAAAGCTGAACGGCGACGAAGTGCTGGAGGCCCGTGCCGATGCCGGCTACCTGCACCGCGGTTTCGAGAAGCTGATGGAAGGGCGACTGTGGATCCAGAACATCGCGCTGGTACCGCGCATCTGCGTGCCCGACCCGGTGCCCATGGAAGTCTGCTATTCGCTGGCGATCGAGGAAATCGGTGGTCTCGAAGTACCGGAACGCGCGCAGTGGATCCGGGTCATGCATCTGGAAATGTCACGCCTGGCGGCACACCTGTTTGCCTTTGGCGGCCACGCCGCCACTACCGGCATGTACACCCCGATGTTCTGGGGTGTCGCCGACCGCGACCTTGTGCTCGACCGCTTTGAAGAGCTGACCGGTGGCCGTGTCTACAGCATTTACAATATACCCGGCGGCGTACGCCGCGATATTCCCGACGGTTTCCTGGAACGTCTGAGCAGCCTGCTGGACTACCTGGAATCACGCCTGCCCGACTACGACAACTTGTTCTTTACCAATCAGGTATTCGTCAAACGTGCCCGTGATGTCGGCAAAATGACCCAGGAGCAGGCGCTTAAATGGGGCGTGACAGGGCCTAACCTGCGCGCCACCGGACTGGCGTTTGACGTGCGCCGCGATGATCCCTACCTGGTATACGACAGAATCGAGTTTGATATCCCCACCGAACCGGGCGGTGACGCCCTGTCGCGCAACCTGGTACGCCGCGCAGAGCTGAAACAAAGTATTCATATCCTGCGTCAGGTCATCGATCGCCTGCCCTCCATCAAGGGTCCGATACGTTGCCCGATCCCGAACCCGCTGGCCTGGAATGTGCCTGCCGGTGAAGCCTATACCCGGGTGGAATCCTCCAAGGGTGAACTGGCCTACTACGTGGTGTCCACGGGTGGCGACAAGCCCTACCGCGTGCACGTACGCGGACCTTCCAGCATGCACGCGGTACAGGTGCTGGAAAACCTGGCGGTGGGTTGCCGGCTGGAAGACATCGCTCAGATCATGTTCTCGCTGGATGCCTGCCCGCCGGAGGTCGATCGCTGATGTCAGACATCCCCTACAAGGACAAGGGCAGCATCCTCAGGCCGATCAAGGCGCTGAGCTTCTTAGCCCGCAAGCCGGTGACTGAAAAGATCGAGCCACGCCCGGCGGCGGCGAATTACCGTGGCTTCCACGTTAACGACTGGGATCTGTGTATCGGTTGCAGCACCTGTCAGAAAGTGTGCGACAACGCCGCCATCACCATGGTGAAGATACCCGGCCTGCCTGAGGATCCGGTCAAGGGTATCCGTAACGAACGCCCGGCGATCGATTACGGGCGCTGCTGCTGGTGCGGGTTGTGCGTGGACATCTGCCCGACCAGCTCGCTGTCGCTGACCACGGAGTATGTGCACACCTGCCATGAGGACGAACTCGACAGCTACTTCATCCTGCCGGACCCCAAAGGAATTCACCATAAACATTTCCCCAAGGGCTGGGCCAAGACCGCAGACGCCGACCTGGTGGACCTCGAACGCCAGCCAATGGAAGAACTCGACGCCGAAGAGCGGCTCAAGTCGTTCGACGAGATGGTGGAGGGTTTTACCGATCAGCAGGCGATCATCGAGGCATCCCGCTGCGTGCAGTGCGGCATGTGCCACGATTCCTGCCCCACCCATATGCACGCCCCGGAATACATACGCGCGATCTGGGAAGGCAACGCCGAGGAGGCGGTGCGACAGATCTACCGCAGCAACCCCTTCTCCCACGTCTGTGGCCGGATCTGTACACATCGCTGTGAGACAGCCTGTTCCATCGGCCGGCGCGGTGAGCCGGTGGCGATACGCTGGCTGAAACGCTATGCGATGGATTCGGTATCAGACCTGCGCATCCGCGAAATTGCCGCCGAGGGCAAGGTCGACTATATCAGCGGCAAAAAGGTCGCGATCATCGGTGCCGGCCCCGCAGGTCTGACCGCCGCCTTCGATCTGATCAGCAAAGGCCACGAAGTCACCGTGTTCGAGGCGCTCGACAAACCCGGCGGCATGACGCGTTACGGTATCCCTGAATATCGCCTGCCCTACGATCGCCTTGATGCTGACGTCGCGGTCATCACCTCGCTCGGAGTCAAAATCCAGTACAACACCCGTATCGGCCAGGACATCAGTATTAGTGAGCTGGAACGAAACTATGATGCCGTACTGGTTGCCATCGGCCTGCAGCAAGGCCGTTCGACCCGTATTCCCGGCAGTGATCACAAACAGGTGAAGAAAGCGGTGGAATTGCTGCGCAAGATCACCCAGGGCAAGGCCTTCAATATTCCACAATCTGCGGTGGTCATCGGCGGCGGTAACGTGGCCATGGACATTGCCCGCAGCCTGGCACGCCTGCAGAAGGAAAATTACGGTGAAGTCCGTATCACCCTCACGGCACTGGAAGACTTCGATCATTTCCTCGCCGACGCTGAAGAAATCAAGGAGGCACGCGAGGAAGGCATCGAGATACTCGACAGCCGGGGTCCCAAACAATGTGTCACAAACGATAAGGGTCAGTTAAGCGGCCTGGTGACACTGCGCGTGAATTCCATCTTTGACGACGACGGGCGCTTTGCACCCAGCTACGATGACAGCGACGAACAGGTACACCCCGCTGACATGGTGATCGAGGCGATCGGCCAGATGACCGACATTTCACTGTTCGGCGATGAATTGACCGAACGCCTGGAGTGGAACCGTGGCCGTCTCAAGGTCGAACAGGACGGCCGCAGCTCCGAGCCCTGGCTGTGGTCGGCCGGTGACATGGTGTTCGGACCCGACGTGGTACACGCAGTGGCTGACGGACACCGTGTGGCAGCCAGTATCGAGAAACACCTCGCCACGCCCGGGAGCTGGTAATGACTGAACATGAAGAAGGCCACAGCGCCGCGTATCAACGCATCCAATCCAAGAAAAGCCTGGCAGATATTCTGGAAGTCGCAACCTCTTTCGAGAAATCGGCATTCGAGTTCTATACTGCCCTGATCCCCAGGGTCAGCAAGAACCTGCGCTACCTGGTGGAGGAACTGGCCGACGAGGAAAAGCAGCACTACGAACTATTCACGAAGCTGGCGAAAAACCCGGATATCGAAAGCCGGATTCATGACAAAATCCAGACACCGGTGGAAGACCGCCGCTTTTCCGATTACATTCAGTTGCCCGAACTGGGCGACAAGCCGGATGATCAGGCCATCCTGCAATACGCGATAGGCCGTGAAGATGCCGCCATGAAACAATACCGGGAACTCGCAGACAGTACCGAAGCCGGGCCGATACACGACCTGTTCGAGTATCTCTCATACGAAGAAACCATGCACAAACGCGAACTCGAAAAACTGTATTACGAAACCGTCCACAGTGGTGGTCCCGGTTCGACAATATAATCAGACCGGGAGGCGCCTGCAATAATCTACTCGCAGTAGGCGAGAATGGTGGCCATGGCACTGGTAAACTCTTCGAAGGAATGTGGTTTGACGATGTAGTCCTCCACGTCGTACTCAAAGGCGGCGGCACGGTCACGTGGCTCATTCGAAGAAGTCAGGACAATAACCGGCAGAGACTGCAGATCCGGGTCCGCACGAAGTTCCTTCAGGAACTCAATACCTCCCATTTTAGGAAGATTGAGATCCAGCAGTATCAGCGAAGGGTTTGGCTCAATCTTTGGAAAGCCGTCACCGCGCAACATACCGAGTGCTTCGACACCGGTACGCGCAACGTAGATCGGATTGCTGACATCATTTTTTTGCAGAGCCCGCTTGACAGTCATAATATCGACCCTGTCATCTTCCACGAGCAATATGACGGCGTTTTCATCAAGCATCAGTAAGTATATACCCCCGTTACGGCAGACCCGCCTAGCCTTCAACCCGACTTGGGCCAGGTAAACCTGAATATGGCGCCTTTACCTTGTTCGGATTCCAATGATATCGAACCGCCATGTTCCTGCACAATTCTCCTCACCAGCGCCAGCCCTATCCCGGTGTCGGTGCCATAGTCCTTTGCCTCCAGCGTCTGAAACATCATGAATACCTTGTCATGATATTCCGGCGCGATTCCCGGCCCATCGTCCTTTGTCGTGAATTCATAGAAACCGTCTTTATCAGACACTTTAACCCAGACATGCCCCTGTTCGCTGCCATGATGTTTGATACTGTTGCTGATAAGGTTGGCGAACACCTGGTACAGCTGCAGCCGGTCGGTTTGCAGGGTGGGCATGTCGGGGGCTATATCAACGCTGAATTCCTGCGGGGGTGACAGTGAGTCGACGATTTCGAGCAACAGCTCGGTGACATCTACGCTTTCCACGGATTGTTCTGTGCGGCCAATGCGGGAGTAATCCAACAGTCCCTCGATCAATGCGTTCATACGCTTCACGCGATCACGAAGAAGTTCCAACTGTTCACGGGTTGCCTCGGTAAGTTTTCCTTTCAGGTCTTCCTGCAACCAACCCGCCAGATTCGCAATGCCCCTCAGTGGAGCCTTGAGGTCATGCGAGGTCACATAGGCAAATTGTTCCAGTTCTTCCGCGCGACGGTTCGCTTCCGCAGTACGCCTGACAACACGTTGTTCCAGCGTTTCATTCAGTATCTTAAGTTCCGTCTCAGCGTGCATGCGTTCGCCAACCTCCCGGTTGAGTGCCTCATTAACGTCTGTTAACTGTGCCGTGCGCTCACGTACGAGACGCCTCACCTTGGCGGTACGCCCCATAAGTGTCGCGAGGTAAACCGTAAGCAGGGCCGTGAATGACCACCCTCCGACAAGGATACTCCATCCACTCCAGGGATCCGGCCGGAAATATCCGCGTGCCGGTCGACATCCCGCCATCCATTGCCGATTCGCAACAGTCAGGGGCTGAGTGAAATCCCAGTTACCGCGCATCTTCTCAGCTGCAAGATTTCGAAAACCAGCATCACCGCCACGCTTTCGAGAAGCATGGTAGTAGAGATACTCTCTTCCGGCCTCGGCAGATACATTATAGATGATCATGTCGATACCGCTCGGGCTGAGATTGTCCAGAGCACGCTCAACAATATCACCAATACGGAAAATCCCCCTCGCAAACCCTCGTAGCATCTGATGTCGATGTTCAACCGTGTCGACGATGGTATCTTCATCGTCATGATGATCGCCATCTGATTGCTCTTTATTATAGACAGGCAGCTGCGCCACAAAACCGAATTCCCCAATATCTTTCCGTTTAAGCGGGATAGGCGATGAAACCAGCATCTTCCCCAAATCCCAGGTCTCCAGCAAGGTCCGGAATATCGCAGAGTCAGAGGCCAGATCGAGGCCAAGCACTTCCTTTTTGAGTTGGTAGGGTTGCACATAGAGGACAGGGAAATGTATTGCGCGTTTTTCCGCCTGGACCAAATTCCCTTCCGAGTCACGTTCATAGATCTGAAATTTTGGAAAACTGCGGCGCGCTTCCTCTTCAAACGCCGTGCGCTGGTCCCCGACAATCCGCGGGATCCATTCCAGTGCCTCTATACTGCCAAAACGCTTCAGTGCCGGACCGACAAACTTGCGGAACTCCCGTCGGCCGGTCCATGGAGATGCATCGATGAAACTGCCGATGTCCTGGACTACCCCAAGTGTGTTTTCGAATTCGCGCTGAATGACCAGAACACGGTCTCTGGCCGCAGCCTGGAAGGCAATTTGTACTCGCTGGCGTTCCCAGTCAGCGACCGCACGAAACAAAAGCCAGGTGACAGTGAAACTGAAGATTGCGACCAAGGCAATGGGAATGTAACTGCGCCACTGGGATTCTGGCCCGGTTGTTGTTTTCGTGTACGTGATCGGCATCTCTATACTTGATCCAGAATACCCGGATTCGGCGGATAACGCTCTTTGATCCGTCGACTCACCTGTTGCACTATATCTCTAACGGTATGCTCGATCGCCCAGTTGGCGATAACCGGAACCTGCGCCTTGTCCGCCAGGTTCAGTAGAAAAGACTGCAAGTCCCAGATGGCATCCAGCTGTTCCAGATAGCGCGACGATCCGCGATCGGGCTGCTCGCGACTGCGCCATGAAAGCTGATTCCTCAATTGCTGCCTGGTTGTAACGGCCAGCATGACCGGCACGACTACCGCGTTCCGGCTGGCTTTGAGCAAATCCAGTTTGGAGGGCACTATATGTACACCATCGATGATAATATCGTGGCGCTCCTTGACTGCACGTGCAATTGTTGCCTCGAGGGCCGATTTAACATTGTCGAACTGGGCTAGAAAGCCGGCGATCGTCGGATTATCGGTTTCCCGCTTGCGATCCGCAGTGTCCATCGCAGGGAGACCCCGCCATGCCTCGAAACTTGAATAGCCAAGCGTTGGTACCACGTGCGGGGCCAGATAACACTTTATTATCTCCCGCATTATATCCGTAGACTGGGTGCGCACCACATCCAGCAGGTAAGCCAGTTCGGTGCTGACGGTACTTTTGCCTGTTCCGGTTGCTCCACCTACCAGTATGATCAGTGGCTCGCCGCTGTTCTCGAACTGGAGCCTGGAGAGATAGTTATCAGCTGCCTCTATCGAACAGTATCGTTTGAGTGATTGATGGA
>JAUXDG010000020.1 GCA_030618475.1 Gammaproteobacteria bacterium
CACATGGATGGCCTGGATGGGGTAGCCGGTGGTTTTGGACAGCTGCGAAACTTTCAGGCAGGTGTCGGCTGAGTCGCCGCCGCCGTTGTAGAAGAAGTAGCCGATGTTGTGTGCCGCGAAGACTTCGATCAGTCGTTCGTATTCGCGCTTGTTGGCTTCCAGGCTCTTCATCTTGTAGCGGCAGGAGCCGAAGGCGCCGGATGGAGTGTGACGCAGGGCGGCGATGGCTCGCGCGGAGTCCTTGCTGGTATCGATGAGGTCTTCGGTCAAGGCGCCGATGATGCCGTTGCGGCCGGCGTACACCTTGCCGATCGTGTCCTTGTGCTTGCGTGCCGTTTCAATGACACCGCAGGCGCTGGCGTTGATGACGGCCGTTACGCCGCCAGACTGCGCATAAAATGCGTTCTTTTTTCCTGTGGATTTCGCCATCGAATGTCTCCTGACTGGTTGTTTGAATTAATTCGGGTTGTCTTCGGACCGTTCACTGGCATGGTGGTCCGCCTGCACCTGCAGCAGGCTGACGATGCACTCGGTCAGGTCGTCGTACTCCTCCACGCCGGTGCCGTACATCTGGTGAATTCGGTAGAAAAACTGACAGCGGTATTGTCTGTCGCCGGTTTTAAGCATCACAAAGTTGCAGTCATCCGCTTGCCAGTACACCGTCGGGCAGGGGATCAGTTCGGTCCTGCCCTTGTCCAGACGCATTTCAGTTTCCGCCAGCTGGATGTCGGGCGGCGTAGCGTAACGTTCCGCCAGTGTGGAGTTGATAATCCACAATTCGCTGTCTGAAAAGTCGGGAATCCCGCTCATGGTGTAGCCTGTCAATGCCTGCAGGTTCGATTAGGGGCGCTAATCATAGTGCAAAAAACAATGCAATTCAGGTGCTTTGTGTAACTCGGGTTTGACTTGGCCCCAACACAGGCGGTAGCTTAATCACTGTTCTGTTATTCAGCTAGGCAAAAAATTGAATATCCCCATGAAAAACTTTGTATTGCAGGGGGGCTCCCGGTTAGCGCCGGATGGGCAGGAAACCTCATAAAAAACAATGACACAGAGAGCGTGATGCCACGATGAGGATTGTATTGTTAGGGGCGCCAGGGTGTGGGAAAGGGACCCAGGGTCACCGCCTGGCGGAGAGTTACAAGGTTCCGGAAATCTCCACCGGCGATCTGCTGCGTGAGGCAGTGGCCGCTGGAACAACGCTGGGCAAGGCCGCCAAGGCGGTCATGGATGCCGGACAACTGGTTTCAGACGATATCGTTCTGGGCGCCATTCGCGAGCGCCTGACAGTCGGCGATACCGGTAACGGCTTCATTCTGGATGGATTCCCCCGTAATGCCGCACAGGCTGAACAGTTGGATGAGTTGCTGGATGAACTGGGTCAGCCCATCGATCTTGCCCTGCTCATCGACGTTGATGTCGACATGATCCTGCAGCGCCTGTTGGGACGACGTACCTGTGTGTCTTGTGGCACCAGTTACAATATTTTTACTGCGCCGCCGAGACTGGATGACAGTTGCGATGAATGCGGTGGTCGTCTGAAACGCCGCGGTGATGATAATGAGGAAACCATCGGTAATCGACTGCGTATTTACGAAATTCAGACCGTGCCGGTGATCGATAGGTACCGGGAACAGGGCCGTTTGCGGGTTGTGCAGGGATTGGGTGATATCGGTGATGTTTTCAAGGCGGTCAGCAAGGCCATAGAGGAAGCGAAAGCTGCCATCGGCAATCACAACCGCTCGGCGGCGATTCGCCGCGCAGTGGCGCGCAAACAGCTGGCGCAAACAGCGGAGCCGGATAAAAAAGAGGCGAAACCGGCGAAGAAATCCGCTGAAAAAGCGGCCGACAAAACGACGTCCAAAGCGAAATCAGCAAAGAAAACGGCCAAAAAGACAGCAGCCAAGCCGAAACCGGCAAAGAAAACCGCCGGCAAGGCGGCCGGAAAAAAGACAGTGACGAAGAAAAAAGTCACCAAAAAGGTCGCGGTCAAGAAGACAACATTAAAGAAAAAGGTCACCAGAAAAACTGCGGCACAGAAAAAAGTTGTGAAAAAACCGGAGCCCGGGAAGAAGGTGGCGAAGAAGAAAGTCTCCGCAAAGAAAGCGGCGAAAAAGACAGTCGCCACAAAAGCAGTCAAGAAGAAACGGGTAGTCAAGAAAGCGCTGACGGCGCTGGCAAACAAACAGGCACGCAGCGGGAAAAAAACCGCCGCTAAGAAAAAAGTGATTAAGAAGCAGACCGCCAAAAAGAAAACGGCGAAGAAAAAAGCTGGCAGAAAGCGCTAGCGAGATCAAGTCTCAGACTGACGGGACGTGAAGATCCGTTTAATCTCTCTTGAAGAACTTAACTCTAACACATTGATTTTGGGGGCACAACGGACAGCCGATTACGCGTGTAGGGCCGAATTTATTCGGCCAATCTTGACCGGTCGAATGAATTCGACCCTTCAGTTTTTCACGGATTTGTGACCGCGCAGCGGGGTGGGATGCTCGCAAAGACGCAGAGACGCAAAGGATTTTCTTGGCGGGCTTTGCGGCTTTGCGTCAGATATCCCGTGCCAGCCCGGGAATTCTGTCGATGATATCCCACGGAAGGTGTTCAGCAGAGGGGGCTATGCCCGGGTGGTAAGAAGGCCAAATGCAGCGCGTATTGCCTAACAATAGTTCATAACGCCTCAGCTGTCCCCAGTGTATGGCCGTGGTCTGGCTGGCGAGCTGGAATTCCCAGTGGCGCGTGCGTTGTTCCCCAAAACGTTGGCTGATTGCAGTCCGGTGCTGGTAAAAACGCTGTGCCTGGCCTTCCAGGTCCTGCAGCCAGTGTCCGGTCTGCTCTTCCAGTAACAGGGTGCGTAAGCGGGTCGATTCCAGAGCGCTCGCCATATCCGAAATCAACGGCAGGCTGTGACCGGAAGGCAGCTGGCTCTGATACCAGCGATTGCTGATAGCGATATCTTCACTGCGTCCGGCGACCTGTATCCAGGCAAATCCGTCATCCTCGAGTAATTCTTCAAAGCGCTTGAACAGCACCGGATAGGTGGGTTCCGGGTAACGCTCCAGGAAGCCGGTTGCCAGTATGCGGTCGAAGTGGCCTCGGCACTGATGAAAACTCCCAAGCCGGAAATGCACCTGCCCGTCGAGACCGCAGCGGCGGGTTTCGGTTTTCGCAAACTGGAGCTGCTCGCGGGTTTGCACAAATGCAGTAACACGGACATCGGCTGTTCTGGCCAGAAACAGTGCTGTAGCGCCCCAGCCGGCATTAAGGTCGAGCAGGTGCTGTGCGGGTTCGAGTTGCAGCCGGGATATCAGCCTGCGGCAGTGTGTACGCCGGGCCTGTTCCATGGTCATGCCCGGCTCGCTGAACAGTGCACAACCCTGCAGCAGTTCTTCGCCGAGACAGATTTGCGAAACCCATGCGCTGATGCCCTGCCAGTGTGGCTGCCTGTCCACCTTGCCTGTGTGTGGCAGCCGGGCACGCAGGCGGCGCAGGCACGGACGATTATGCAGTAGCCGCACTTTCGCCCGTTTGGAGATCAGGGTCTTTACCAGGTCGGGTAACTGGCGGGTATCGACATCCCACTCACCGCGCACATAACTTCGCCCCAGATTGAGCTCAGGGTGCTTTAGAATGGAGCGCAGCGCTTCGGATGTATGCAGGTGCCAATCGATAAGGGGGCCGGAGTGTCCGATATGGTGAATGGTGCCATTGGGCTGGTGGATTTGCAGCCGGATATTTTCTACGCGTTTCTCTATGGTGTTTAACCCCATTTACGCTCACCGTTCTTTATAATCGCGACTCTATTGGAATGTTAAACATAGACTGGCTTTCTACCCTTGTAAAGAAAATGATGGGCTTGTGCAGCGGCGCTTCCCGTCTGTGGCGGGGTGACCGTCAGGACAATCAGGGCGGCCACTGGGCCTTCCGTGGTTAACAACTGACGAGGCAAGTCTTGCCCTCTGCGGTGATAATGAATCGAGTCGATGAAAACTGATCTGATCAAGCGATGGCTGGTGTCCTGGTTGCAACAATGCCTGTTGCGGCGAGCGCCACAGGATGACCCCTTGTCGTATTCGGCCTTGCAGTGGTCGATAGTGGCATATGTGCTGATGGACCTGTTGCAGGCACGCGCCAGCTCTGACTGGCCGGCCTCTCTGGGCATGACCATCCTGGATACCCTGGTCATGGTATTGTTTGCCTGGACTGTGTTGCTGCTGATGAAAAAATCGGCGCGTCTTGTTCAGGCGCTGACTGCGCTTGCCGGTACCGGCACAGTGCTGGGCATCGTCGGGCTGCCGTTGATGCTGCAGGCAACCCGGACACAGGCGGAGGACGGTCCGGCGGGAATACTGGTGCTGGGCTGGTTGCTGATGCTGGTGTGGAGCATTGCGGTGCAGGCACATATTTTTCGCCATGCCCTGTCGACGGGCTATGGCACCGGTCTGCTGGTGGCCGGTCTGCACACGGTGCTGATTGTCACCCTGGTGGAAACACTCTTCCCGCGTGTGGCGGGGTGAGTGACGGGAAAATCATGGTGGCCACGGAATTCACGGAAGGCACGGAAAGTATTATTCGGTTGGGCAGCTTGTGAAATCAGCCGGGAAAGCTAACAATTATCTATTTTTCCGTGCTTTCCGTGTGTTCCGTGGCTAAGAAACTTGGGCAAACTAAAACGATGAAAATTCATATTCTCGGCATCTGTGGAACTTTCATGGGCGGTCTGGCAATCCTGGCCAGACAGGCGGGCTTCGAGGTGGAAGGTTGCGATGCCAACGTTTATCCACCGATGAGTACCCAGCTGCAGGAGCAGGGTATCACCTTGAAACAGGGCTACAGTGCCGGGCATCTCGACCCTGCCCCCGATCAGCTTGTGGTCGGGAATGCCATGAGCCGTGGTAACGCTGCGATTGAATACATGCTGAACCAGGGTATGCGTTACACCTCAGGCCCGCAATGGCTGGCTGAGCAGCTGTTACAGGATCGCTGGGTATTGGCGGTTGCCGGAACACACGGTAAAACCAGCACGGCCAGCATGCTGGCCTGGATTCTCGAAGCGGCGGGCCTGAAACCGGGGTTTCTGATTGGTGGGGTACCGAGTAACTTCGGGCTTTCGGCGCGACTGGGTGAATCTCCGTTTTTTGTGGTGGAAGCCGACGAATACGACACGGCGTTTTTTGACAAGCGTTCCAAGTTCGTGCACTACCGGCCACGCACCCTGGTGCTCAACAATCTTGAATTTGATCACGCTGACATTTTTCCGGATCTTGCCGCCATCGAGCGGCAGTTCCACCACCTGCTCAGGGTTGTGCCGGGCACCGGCCTGCTGGTTGTGAATGCCAATGACGGCAACCTGTCCCGCGTGCTCGAGATGGGCTGCTGGACGCCGGTGGAGACCGTTTCCGCCGGGACCTCCCCGGCGCAATGGCAGGCGCAGCCGATCGTTGATGATGGCAGTCATTTTGCCGTGTTGCTGGATGGACAGAGTCAGGGTGAGGTGAAATGGAGCCAGCTGGGCGCACACAATGTGCATAACGCCTTGTCTGCCATCAGTGCGGCCAGGCACGTGGGGGTGCCGGTTGAGCAGGCGATCGAGGCCTTGAACCGTTTTACCGGCGTCAAGCGGCGTCTGGAGGTCCGTGGTGAGGTCAACGGCGTCACCGTCTATGATGATTTCGCCCACCATCCCACGGCTATCGCCTCGACCCTTGCCGGGCTGCGCAGTCATAATGACGGTGGACGCCTGCTGGCGATCCTGGAGCCACGTTCCAACACCATGCGTCTGGGCATTCACCGCGATCAGCTGGCGAAATCCTTATCTGATGCCGACGCGGTGTGGATCTTCCAGCCCGACGATTTGAACTGGGATATCGATGAGGTGACTGCCAGCCTGGTGGTACCGTCTGTCGTGTCCGACGATGTGGATGAACTGGTGGCCTCGATCGTTGCACAGGCTCGTGCGGGCGACAAGCTGCTGGTCATGAGTAATGGCGGGTTTGGCGGGATTCACGAGAAGCTGCTGGCGGCGCTGGGGAGGGTTGGCTGAAAAATCAGGGGTGGTGTCGACGGACACCGTAGCCTGCATTTCTCACCACAAAGGACACGATGGTCACAAAGGAACAAGATGTTAACTCGGAAAGCCTTCGTGACCTTGGCGTCCTTCGTGGTTAAGCATTGAGAAATCCATGCTTGATTAAACGCGCGCCGTGGCCAAAACGTGAAAATTTCCGTGCCTTCGGTGTTTTCCGTGGCTAAACTGATTTGCTGATGAATAAAACAACACCCTTCGCTTTGGCTGTCACGGGCGCTTCCGGCGCACCCTATGCGTTGCGCCTGCTCGAGGTTCTGCTCAGGCAGGGTGAACGCGTGGACGTGATGATTTCCTCGCCGGGTCAGATTGTCATCGGCATGGAAACCGAGTTGAAATTACCCGGGCGTCCGGCAGAGATCCGGCGGGTGCTGGCGGCGCGGTTTGCGGCCGATGAGGGACAGTTGCGGGTATTCGGGCGCGAGGAATGGACGGCGCCGCTGGCCAGCGGTTCGGGTGCTCCGTGTGCCATGGTGGTGTGTCCCTGTACCACTGGCACCCTGGCTTCGATTGCCGCCGGCAGCAGTAACAATCTGATTGAGCGCGCTGCCGATGTGGTTATCAAGGAGGGTCGCAAGCTGGTGCTGGTGCCGCGCGAGACCCCTTTTTCGGCGATTCACCTGGAAAACATGTTGAAGCTGGCGCGGCTCGGGGTAGTGATTCTGCCACCGAACCCCGGCTTTTATCAGCAACCCGGTTCAATTGAGGATCTGGTCGATTTCGTGGTGGCGCGGATTCTGGACCAGCTGGCTATTGAAAACGATTTATCACTCCGCTGGGGGGATTCGGAGTAGGCGCAGTCGGAAAGCCGATCAGCAGCACCCTTCCATCCCATGTCACCAGCTTGTCTGTATCGGCCGGGATATCGCGTTGGACCCGGTGGACTTCTACCTCCCCGATATGCTGTGAAAACAGGTCCAGTGCGCTGTTGAAATCGGCTTCTGTACGCAGAAAACGCAATAATCGCAAGCGCGCGTCAACGAACAGGTAGGAAACATTTCCCACCCACAGCGGGGATTGTTGATCGGCGACCCGATACTCGGTTTTCCATAGCCGCAATGCCAGCAATCTGGAATCTTCTGCCAGGTCGCGGACCAGTAACAGCTGCTGGGTTTCACCCTGGTGAACCTGGGGGAGTACCGGCAGTTCCTGAATGCTGGCGTCGCCGTTGAACAAAACCAGCATATTGCCCGCATCGGCACTCTTCCAGGTTTGCCAGCCGCGACTTTTCAAGTGTGTTTCGATAGCCTGTATTTCACCGCTCCACTGCAGATCGAGCGGGTGCATGCGCCTTGCTTCCAGATCATCGCGGTAGGCCGGCAGGGCTTTCCAGCCGGCATCGATCCAGTCGTTCCTGTTCAGTGATACCGGTGTCGTCGTCAGAGGGCGGTAAAATACCAGATCCTTGTCCAGCTGTTGCGAGCTGTAGAAGCCTGCCAGCAACAACAGCGTTGAGACGGCAAGCGGGGCAAATATTTTTGTCGATACCGCCGGTGCCGGGTGATGGCGGTAAGCGATCCCCATCAGCGCCACCCAGGCCAGTCCCAGGCTCCAGCCGGCCAGCACATCCGAGAGCCAGTGGACGCCCAGATACAGGCGCGAGAAACCGATGGCAACCACCATAAACACGGCCATGGAGTAGGGTACCCAGTGCCAGTTACTGCGTAGTTCGCGAGCCACGATAACCGCCAGAAAACCAAACACCGCAACCGACAGGCTGGCGTGGGCGCTGGGGAAGGCGTAACTCATCTGCGCACTGTCCACCAGCGGCGGGCGTTGCACAGCCGTATAGAGTTTGAGCGCTTCGGTGAGCAAGCCTACGCAGGCCACGGTAATGAGCCAGTGCAGGGCTGCCCGCCAGCGCTTGCGCGTTAACAGCCACAGGCTGAGCAGCGCGGTAAAACTGTACAGCAACCAGCCATCGCCGATTTCCGTGATGACAATCAGCAGGCGGTCACCCAGCGGGCTGCGCAGTCCCTGCAGCCCGTGAAACAGGTACAGGTCCAGGTTGCCGAGCAGACTGTCTGCCTTCAGATGCCGCGGTATGATCAGTAATGACCAGCTGGCCAGCACCAGCAGGCCGGTCAGTACCGTCATGCCCCGGGCTTCAGGATGTTCCGGGTCGAGCAGGGCTGCGGCCAGGGGTTCGATGGCACGATGCCGCCGCGACCAGTCCAGTATGCCGAGCTGTACTGCCTTGGCGTGAGGTTGCAGCGTGCGTGACAGGCGCCGTACCAGCCACCATGAAAACCATAGCAATGTCAGCAGGATAGCGAGTAAAAGCGCCAGGCGCCCGGCAATTTCCGCGGCAATGCCCAGTGAAGCCCCGAACAGCACGCCGGGCAGGATATAAGCCGGCGCCCACAGCAAGGCGGACAAAATGTTGACCAGGAAAAAGCGCTTGGCGGGCATATTCAGCATGCCCGCGACGGCCGGCACCAGCGGTCTTACCGGACCCACAAAGCGCGCCAGGACAATGCTTTTACCACCGTGCCGGTGAAAAAATTCGATACCCCGGTCGATCATCTGCGGGTATTTGCGGAACGGCCAGATGACCCGCAGGCGTTGATGATAAAACCGGCCGATGAAATAGCTGGTTCCGTCACCCATCACTGCACCAACCGTGGCCCACAGCAGGGTTGGCAGCAACTCCATGCTGCCGGCGGCAATCATGGTGCCGATACCGAACATGACGACGGTACCGGGCACGAAAAGCCCCACCACCAGCAATGACTCAAGCGCGGAAACGACGAGCACAAACAGACCGGCCCAGTTGGGGTGGGCCTGTATCCATTCCATCAAGCCGGTGAGGGCTGCTTCCATAATCGTGTATCGCGGTCAGGTGACCGCTCTAACGCCCCTTCAGCCAAGCGACGCAAACGCCTGCTCGGCCGCATCCAGTGTCTCCTGAATCGCTGTGTCATGGTGCGCGGAGGATACGAATCCGGCTTCAAAAGCGGAAGGCGCCAGATAGACACCCCGATCCAGCATGGCGTGGAAAAAGCTCTGGAAACGGGACAGGTCACAGGTGTTAACGTCGGCGAAACAGGTGACGGACTCGGCTTCGGTAAAGAACATGCCAAACATGCTGCCGACCTGGTTGCTGGTAAATGGAATATTGGCGGCCTGTGCGCGTTCTTTCAGGCCGCTCAGCAGGCGTTTTGCCGTTTTCTCCAGTTGTGCGTGAAAACCCGCCTGCTGCACCAGCTGCAGGGTTGCCAGGCCGGCTGCCATGGCGACCGGGTTGCCGGACAGGGTGCCGGCCTGATAAACAGGGCCGGTAGGCGCAATGTGTTCCATGACGTCGCGCCGGCCACCGAAGGCCCCCACCGGTAAACCGCCACCGACAACTTTGCCGAGTGTCGTGAGGTCCGGCGTTATGGCGTAGTATTGCTGGGCACAGCCGAGTGAAAAGCGAAACCCGGTCATCACTTCATCAAAAATCAACAGGCTGCCGTGCCGGTCGCAGACTTCACGCAGTGTCTGCAGAAAACCGGGGGCCGGTGGAATACAGTTCATGTTGCCTGCCACCGGTTCCACGATAATTGTCGCAATCTGGTCACCGAATTCTTCAAAAGCGGCACGCACCTGGTCCGCATTGTTGTATTCGAGGGTGATGGTGTGTTGCGCCAGATCGGCCGGTACCCCCGGGGAGGTTGGTACACCCAGTGTCAGTGCGCCGGACCCGGCTTTCACCAGCAGGGAATCGGAATGGCCGTGATAGCAGCCTTCGAACTTGACAATGTTGTCCCGGCCACTGAAACCGCGCGCCAGGCGGATGGCGCTCATGGTGGCTTCGGTACCGGAACTGACCATGCGTACCATGTCCAGTGACGGTACCAGTTCACACAGCGTATCCGCCATGCGGGTTTCGATCTCCGTGGGGGCACCGAAACCGAGGCCGTTGGCGGCGGTTTCCTGAACCGCCCGGACGACATCCGGGTGGCAGTGTCCTGCGATCATGGGGCCCCAGGAACCGACATAATCGACATAACGCCTGTCATCGGCATCAAACAGGTAGGGACCTTCGCCACGGCTGAAAAAGATCGGGCTTCCCCCGACACCCTTGAACGCGCGAACCGGTGAATTGACACCGCCCGGGATATGTTTCTGGGCGGCGTCGAATAATTGTTGGGACTTCGACATAAGCTTAATTCCTTTGTGCTAACTGTTGCCTGGATTTGTCACAACCTTAACCACAAAGGACGCGAAGGTCACCAAGGAACAAGCGATTTAGATGTTCGTTGCGAAAACTTCACCTGGCACGTCATGTGACCCCGCGCTCTCAGGGGACATTTTGTGACCTTCGTGGTGAAAAACGGGGATTATGGGGCACGTTGTAATCGTTCTCCTGCAGGCTGCTGAAAGAGCGCCGCATAGGCTGCTGCTGCCTGGCGGATATCCGCGGCGCCAAAAACACCGTGTACAACGGCAAGCATAGCCACGCCGGCATCGAGCAACGGCGCGGCATTGTGCACTGTAATGCCGCCGATCGCAGCAAGCGGCAGAGATAATTGTTGCCTGGCCATCCTGATCAGGTCCAGGCTGGCCTGCACAGACTTCGGTTTGGTCCGCGATGGGAAAAACCGTCCGAAGGCGATGTAGTCTGCGCCCAGATTCGCGGCTTGCAGTGCAAGTGGCAGGCGGTTGTAGCAGGAAACGCCGATGATGGCGTTAGCACCGAGTAACTGGCGGGCGGTCTGCGGGTCAGTGTCATTTTCTCCCAGGTGGACACCCTGGGCGCCACATTCGGCGGCAAGCTCCACGTCATCATTGATGATCAAGGCTACCCCACGCTCGCGGCACAAAGCGGCCAGGGCGTTTGCCTGCCTGAGGCGAAACACGGCATCAGCGGATTTGTCCCGGTACTGGATAAGCCTTGCACCACCGTCGATAGCCAGGCGCACGTGTTCAGTGAGTTGATCAGGTCGTTGCAGCCTGGCGTCGGTGATTGCGTAAAGGCCGTTAAGGCTGTGAGAAATGATCACTGCTCTTCCTCGTCCCTGGCCCAGAACAAGCGGTTGGGGATCTGTTGGCCCATGCCGATGCGATAACCTTCAGAGAGTGCCTGCCAGGTGTATTCCTGGGCTTCGTGAATGGCAGAAAAGGGCTCCAGCCCCTGCGCCAGCAGGCCGGCGATACTGGCTGCCAGTGTGCAGCCCGAGCCATGGAAGCTGCCTTCCAGACGATCCCAGGTGAAGGTCTCCATCACACGGTGATTGGCATACAGCGTATTCTTAACCGTAGGGGTATTTTCGTGGGTACCGGTGATGAGCACAAACTCTGCTCCATGCTCAAGTATCGCCATGGCGCAGGCATCCAGCGTGTCCGCGGCCGGTGCCAGTGTGCGCGCCTCCAGGCTGTTCGGCGTTAACACGGTGGCTTGCGGCAACAACAGATCAGTCATGGCAGCGACGATGTCATCGTCGCTGAGCGCGGTGCCGTTACCGCTGGCCAGCACCGGATCCATCACCACAGGGATATCCGGGTAATCATGGAGTATCGAATGGACGGCTTCCACCGTTTCCGTGCTGGTCAGCAGGCCAAGCTTGAAAGCATTGACGGGCATGTCTTCCAGCACCGCGCGTGCCTGTTCCACAATTAATCCAGCGTCCAGTGGTGTGTAGCCAATGAAGTCCTGGGTATCCTGGATGGTTAATGTGGTAATGACCGGAGCGGTATGACAGCCGTGGCTGATCAGGGACTCGATATCAGCCTGCACCCCTGCACCGCCGCTCGGATCGTTGCCTGAAAATACCATGACGACCGGCACGGGTGACTGTTGTTGCGTCATGCAGTGCAGTCCTGTTGTGAACGGTCGGAAAGGATATGGCCAGCGCCGGATGTTAGCTTCATGCAATGATAACCTTTTGCTTTAACGGCTATTGTAGCATCGCATACGGCTGACGTTACAATGCCGGCTGGCAGGACAAGGATTTTTAGTATGGTTGAATTCAAGACTTATATGTGTGTGGTTTGCGGGTTTGTCTACGATGAAGAAAAAGGTCTGCCTGAAGAAGGCATCGAAGCAGGCACTCGCTGGAAGGATATACCGTCAAACTGGGTGTGTCCGGAGTGTGGGGCCGGCATCGAAGATTTTGACATGGTTGAGGTTTAGCATTATTTAAAATCCCGTCTAAACTTAGCGAGGAGGCAATTGATTCTGGAAAGTAGCAAATGGGAGGCGTGTATGCGAAACCCAGAACGCGTTCAGTTTATGCAGTTGGTTGAAACTGCGCAAAGTTATTGCAACCTGATTGATCGAGTCCAGGGAAGAAACGATGGGCTGTTACCCGTGTTTCAGATTTTACCGCGGCTTCACGCAGATGTCGTGGCGCTGCATGACCAGGGCGAGGGTTCTTTCCCGCCCGAAATGGCCGACTTCGATGACCGCTTTGATCTGTTCAGCCAGTTGCGTTCATGGCTGGGTGAGCGTGATATGTACTGGCTGGAGTACGATCAACCCGCCGAAGCACCCGGCGATGATGAACACCGCACCGGCAGTCTGGCCGATGATCTGACCGACATTTATTTCGAGCTTAAACGCGGCCTTAAGCTGCTCGATGAGGCCGGCCCGGATGAAGTTGCGCAGTTATGGGAGATCGGCTTCAAGCACCATTGGGGGCAGCACCTGGTTGATGCCGAGCGTCATCTGTATGCACTGAAAATCAATGATCAGCTGATGTAACTCAAACGGTTCCCGCCTGCCTGGCGAGCAGCCAGGTTTTTGCCGACAGTTCGAAAGAGCAGGTCCACTTATAGGCCAGGTTAAGGTCAGCCGCACAGGCGTATACCCCGTGGCCGCGCACAACGGCCAGCGGAAATTCGGCCAGGACATCGGATACCCGTTCGGGTGCATTGGCCAGGTAATCCGGGTAGGCGATATCCAGTACCGGGATTCTGGGAAAATAATACTGGCCTTCGAAATCAAGCGGCACAAAATCCTGGCCGGACAGGGTGACGGCGACGCTGTAAGCGCCGTGGCTGTGCAAGACGGCGCCCGCAGTGGGGTTTTTTACATACACCAGGCGGTGTAGCGGTGCATCCAGAGAGGCGCCCGATGCCGGTTCCGCATCCAGCCGGCAGCGCAGCAGTTGTTCCGCTTCCAGGGTGTCGGCGCAGGCCCCACTCGGGCTGATCCAGTAGGTGTCACCGCTGCGCAGCGAGATGTTACCACTGTGGGAGTCGTTCAACCCGTAGCGGCGCAGCCAGCGATAATGGCGGATCAGGTCGAGGCGTGGGTCCATTTTCAGGTTTCCTGACCGAATTCGGGTTTTTCCGCTTGAATTTCAGTCTAAAGTGCCGAATATACGGCAGAGACGTTACAATAGTCCGAATTTCTTTTCCAATCGTAAATTGAGCAGGTCGCAATGCATTATCAATCTAATAGCCGTGCAACTGGTTTTACACTTATTGAAGTCATGGTCGTGGTCGTCATTCTCGGCATTCTGGCGGCGGTACTGGTGCCCAAGGTGATGGATCGTCCCGACGAAGCGCGAAAAGTGAAAGCGAGCCAGGATATACGAGCCCTGGAGGCGGCGCTGAACCTTTACAAGCTGGATAACTATGATTATCCGACCACTGACCAGGGCCTGGAGGCACTGGTGAGTTCACCCGGTATTCCGCCCGAGCCGGCAAACTGGAAAGAAGGTGGTTATATTGATCGCTTGCCCACGGATCCCTGGCAGCAGCCCTACCAGTATCTGAGCCCCGGTGCACAAGGCAGCATCGATATCTATTCAACCGGGCCGGATCGTCAACCCAGTGAAGACGATATCGGCAACTGGAAGATGAACTAGTTTTTTAGTGAAATCTCTGCCATGCACATGGTCAGAACAGCCTGCCTGCGGCAGGCTGTTTGCGTTTGGCCGGCGGTCCGGCCAGCGCGGATTTACCTTGCTGGAATTGATGGTGGTGCTGGTCATCATCGGTGTCATTTTGACCTTTATCGGATTGTCCGGGGGCGGCGATTCGCGTGCCGAACAGATGCAGCGTGAAATGCGGCGTCTGGCTGCACTGATTGAACTGGCCAGCGAAGAGGCGATGTTGCGCAGTGAGCAACTGGCGGTACGCTTCGGTGAAACAGACTACGAGTTCATGATTCTCGAAGCAGACCAGTGGAGCCCGATCAGCGATATTCCGTTACTGAGACCCCGTGAGCTGCCGAAGGGCATCGAGTTGCGTCTGGAGCTGCAGGAAAATCAACCGCCGGGGCTGACGACTGAAGAAGCCGAGTCACCGCAGGTGTTTCTGCTATCCAGCGGGGAGATGACACCGTTTATCCTGACATTTTCGGCGCCGGAAACTGAACGGCGTTTTCAGGTCAAGGCGAGTCTGCTGGGTCGCCTGGAGCTGGAATGAACAACCGCGGGTTTACGCTGTTGGAGGTGCTGGTTGCCATGGTGGTGCTGGCACTGTCGCTGGGTGCTGTTATTCAAACAGCCGGTAATTACACCCTCAACCAGGCTTATCTGCGCGACAGGACCTTTGCCGAGTGGGTGGCGCGCAACCAGCTGGCAACCACTCTGTTGGAAGGTCGCCTGGAAAAACGCTGGCCGTCGATCGGGCAACAGAAAGGTGAAGTCGAGTTCCCCGAGAGCAGTTCAGACGTTGGCGGTCGTGAATGGCGCTGGGTCATGAAGGTGGCGCAAACGCCGGAGGAGGATCTGCGGCGTCTGGATATTGAAGTGTTTCCCCTGAATGCTGATGAAGATCAGCCAGCTCTGGCCAGCTTGAGCGGTTTTATGGGAAAACCGCAATGAAAAAACCCCTGGCCGGTTTCACGCTGCTGGAATTGCTGGTGGCATTGTCGATTTTTGCCTTGATCAGCGCCATGGCGTATGGCGGCTTGCAGACTGTCATGACCCAGCAGCAGCAGACCGGAGTGCGTTCAGATCGGCTTGCTGATCTGCAAAAGGCCTACCGTATTATGCAGCGCGATCTGGAACAGATTGTCAGCCGGGAAATCCGCAATGAGTTTGGCGACAGAATAGCCTCAGTGGTAGGCGGCAGCGGCTTCGATGGCGTGGAGTTCAGCCGTGCCGGCTATCCCAATCCAGCCGGTTTCCTGCGCAGCGAGATACAGCGTGTCGCTTATGTGCCCGACCAGGACACCCTGCTGCGCAGGACCTGGCGGGTTCTGGACAGGGCCCAGGACACTCAGCCGGATGAACAGAAACTGGTTGAATCCATGAGCCGTTTTTCGATGCGTTTTCTTGATCAGGGCAATGAATGGCAGGAGCGCTGGCCGCCAGCACCGGGTCAGGGGCAAGCGCTACCCGGACTGCCGGTAGCCGTGGAGGTGCAACTGGAACTGGATGAACTGGGGATCCTGACCTGGCTATTTCGCTTACCGCAGGAATTTGTGCCCAGCGTGCAGCCCAACACGGCCAATACCCCCGGCAATGATCAGGAGAATGATAAACAGGATGAGGGACATGACCTTGGCGAGGATGACGGCTGATGGTGCGTTATCAGCAAGGGGTGGCATTGATTACCGCGCTGCTGGTGGTGGCCATCGCCACTATTGCTGCGGTGAGCATGGCGACCCGGCAGCAGCTGGATATTCGCCGCACCGGAAGCCTGCTGCACGGCGAGCAGGCTTATAGTTACGTTCTGGGTGCCGAAAGCTGGGCGCAAGTGGTGCTGGCAAGGGACCTGCGGGAGAGCGGAATCGATACTCTGGAAGAAGACTGGTCTACCCAGCCGCCGGTGTCTTTTGTCGAAGGCGGTTCTATTTTCGGACGAATCATAGACCTGCAGGGACGATTCAACGTAAACAACCTGGTGGCAGGCGGTGCTGCTGATAATGAAGCGATTGACCGTTTCAAACGGCTGTTAAGACTGCTGGAACTGGAAGAAACGCTGGCAGATCCGTTGGTCGACTGGATCGATGAAAATATCGATGTGCGTTTTCCGGATGGTGCTGAGGATGAGACCTACCTGCTGCTGGATACGCCCTACCGGACTGCCAACCGGCCGCTGGCCGATATCAGTGAACTGCGTCTGGTTAAAGGCTACAGCGCGGAAGTGATAGAGAAGCTGCGACCCTTTATCGTCGCGCTGCCCGAAGCAACACCCATCAACGTGAATACCGCCAGTGCGGAGGTGCTGGGCACGGTAGCCGATGATCTGAGTACATCGGAAGGAGAGGCGCTGGTAGAAGCGCGGGGTGAAGAAGGCTTTGAAAGTGTCGATAGTTTTCTACAGGACCCGACCTTGAGCGCTAAAAATGTGGCTGCTGCATCGTTGAGTGTGACCAGTCAATGGTTTCTGATGGTCAGCGAGGCCAATATCGGCCAGGGGCGGGCACGACTGGCGAGTCTGATCCAGCGCAGCGCCCGGGGTGTGCTGGTGGTGCGCCGGCAGCGTGAGTTTATCGAAGCCGTTGTGCCGGAGGTGGATGATGAGGATGAACAGGGCAGCCCGTAGCTTCCGATTGTTCCCAGGACCGACAGACTGCTACGATGGACATACCGTAATCAGGATATTGAAGGATGGCTGAAACGCTACTCATCCGGCTGGCAGCCGGCACGCAGGGGTTCCGCGACTGGGTGCTGGTGGACGAACAGGGCCAGGGTAAAGGCCCGGTACAGTCGGGTGTTCCCGATGTCGGCATCATCAACGGCGTACGCCGTGTGGTGGTGCTGGTTCCGGGCGCCGAGGTGTCTGTTGTCGAGGCGCGGGTGCCGGGGCGGAATCGTCAGCGGCTGCTGCGCGCCATACCCTATGCGCTGGAGGAACAGCTGGCAACGGATGTCGAGGAGCTGCATTTTGCGCTGGGCCCGGTCGGGGAGGGGGACCAGTATCCGGTTGCCGTTGTCGAGCGTTCAAACATGGATGCCTGGGCGGTGCTGCTGCGGGAAAACGGTATCCAGGCGGAGCAATTAATACCTGAAACACTGGCGTTGCCGTCAGATGCCGGCTGGAGCTTGATGGTTGATGGAGAAACCGTCCTGGTACGCAGTGGCGACTATGGCGGTTTTGCCGTTGACATCGATAACCTGCCGGTTCTTTTTTCGCTGTTCCAGGCTAAACAACAGGCACCGGAAACGGCCCGGGTTTTCGGCTCCACGGTACTCGACCTGGAGACTGTTGATGTCGAATTCGTCGACGAAAGAGTGCAGCCTCTGGAGGTGCTGGCGCGCGGTTGGGCGCAAGCGCCGGGCATCAATTTGTTGCAGGGTGCCTACAGCCGGCGTGAAGAATGGGGGCGTCTGCTGCGTCCCTGGAAAGCCAGCGCGGCATTGCTGCTGGCCGGCTTCATTCTGGTCGGGGTTTCGACGGGATTGAATTATTTTCATCTCTCTCAGCAGCGCGAACAGCTGAGCGCTGAGATAGAAGCTGTTTATCGTAAGGCCTTCCCGCAGGCAAGGCGTATTGTCAATCCGCGTGCACAGATGGAACAGAAGCTGAATCAGTTCCGGCGCCAGGCGGGTCGTGCTAACACAGATTTTCTGGCCATGTTTGTCGAGACAGCCGGTGTGGTCAGGGTGACCGAGGGTATCAAGGTACGTGGCGCCAGTTACCGTAACGGCCGTCTGGATCTGGATTTACAGGCAGACAACCTGCAGATTCTCGATGGTCTCAAACAATCGCTGGTCAGCAGCGGCCTGCTGAGCGCGGAGATCCAGTCGGCAAGCACAGAGGCGGACCAGAAGGTCAAAAGCCGGATGCGCGTACAGGTGAAAGGCTCATGAAAGACTGGTTTGCAGGTCTGGAACCCAGGGAGCGGCTGCTGGTCAGTGGCGGTGGCGTTGTGCTGCTTGTGTTGCTGTTGTACCTGATGATCTGGGAGCCGATTGCCGGCAACTACCAGGCCTTGAATGACGGTGTGGCGGAACAGAGGAAAACCCTGGCCTGGATGAAGCGGGCCGCGGCGGAGCTGAAGGTGGTGCAGCGCAGCGGCTCCAGTACTACGCGCGGTCTTGGCGGTCGTTCCCTGTTGTCAGTGGTGGATCAATCGGCGCGCTCGGGTGGTCTGGGGCCGGCCATCAAGCGCATCGAACCGGAAGGCCGCAAGGGCGTCAAGGTGTGGCTGGAAGGCGCCGCTTTTGATCCGATGATTTTATGGCTGGGTAAAATCACCAGGACCTACCAGATTAAAACCAGCATCATCACCATCGAACCCCAGGGTGGCGGCCGTGTCAACGCGCGTCTCACCCTGCTGGACCCCGCTGCATGAAACCAGGGTGGCGGAGTGTGCTGGTGGGTACGGTGGCTTACCTGCTGTTTCTGCTTATGGCGGCGCCAGCTGCTAAAGTGTGGCCTCTTTTTCAGTCCCAGCTGAAAGACATCCAGCTTGCGGGCATCGAGGGCAGTCTCTGGTCTGGCAAGGCCGCGCAGCTTGATGTTTCACCGCTGCAGTTAAAAGACGTGCGCTGGAGCTTCAGGCCGTTTGACTTGTTTGTCGGCCGTGCGGTGTTCAAGATTCACGGCCAGCTGCAGGCGCAAAGGATTAAGGCAAAGGTCGGTAGCACCCTCCTGGGCAGGCCCTACCTGTCAGACCTGCGGGGGCGCATCAGTGCCAACGATCTGTTTTACTGGCTGGGACTCAAGCAGGTGCAACTGGACGGTCAGCTGGATTTCCATATCGAAGACGTGGAATGGCCGGAATCGGGCCTGCCCGCCATGGCGGGTAATGCCTGGTGGTCATCGGCACGGCTTGTCTCACCGGTAGAACTGGTATTGGGCAGGGCGCAGCTTGAAACGCAGATTGAGGATGCCGTGACACGGGGTAAACTGGAAACAATCGGTGGCGCGCTGCTGGTGCAGGCGGATGTTGAATTGAAACCCGATGGTGCCTATCGTTTTAATGCCAATATTCAACAAAAGGGTGATGTGCCACAGGCGGTCTCGAAATTCCTGTCGACCTTTGCGGAATACAAGGATGGAAACTACAGTCTCGACTGGGCGGACAAACTATAGAAACGGTGTCCTGTCTGAATGGTACTTACTTAAGCTGATGCCATGCAAATAGCCACGGAAGACACAGAAAACTTTTATCGTTTATTTCCGTGTATTCCGTGGCTATCATTTAGCATCCCTTTGCTGGAGAGATTGCATGAGCAGAAAAAAGATCATCCCTGTCGAGGCGATGACGCCAGAAACCAAGTGCGGTTACTGCACCAATGCAAAATGCTGTACTTATATCAGCCAGCAAATCGACACTCCCAGGTCCAAGCACGATTTCGATTTCCTGATCTGGCAGATCTCGCATCGGGATATTCGTATCTACAAGGACGAAGGCAGCTGGTATCTGCTCGCGGAAAACCCCTGTACCCACATCCTGCCCGATGGCCGCTGCGGGATTTATGACGACAGACCGCAGATCTGCCGCGACTATTCCAACGATTATTGTGAGTTTGACGCACCCGCAGAAGACGGCTTCGAATTGTATTTCGACGATTACAAAGCGTTGCTCAAGTACTGCAAGAAGCGCTTCAAACGTTGGGGACAGCGACCTTATTGATCGATTTTCAAGGTGTTTTCAAGGGGTCAGAGTACTTGAAATATCCTCTATAAGATTTTTGCAGGATTTCAAGTACTCTGACCCCTTGAAAACAACACCTTGAAAACTCGAATAATATTTAACTGGTTGTTCCTTTGTGACCTTCGTGCCTCTTGTGGTTAGGGTCTTGA
>JAUXDG010000041.1 GCA_030618475.1 Gammaproteobacteria bacterium
CTGGAGGACCCTCTCTTGCTACGCAATTCACCTTGAAGGACTCGAAGGGCACAAAGCTAAAGATGAAAAATATCGGATACCTTCGTGTTGTGGCAAAATTGTAGGGTCGAATTTATTCGGCCGGTCACGTTGCAACTCAATCTGTCATCCAGATACAGTCCCAATGCGGAGCGTATTCGACCCACCCGATCAGGGAAAGAGCTAAATAAGGTTTTTCGAAATATGACAAATAAAATACTGATTCTACCCGGTGACGGCATTGGCCCCGAGATTATCGCAGAAGCTGTAAAAGTACTGAACAAGCTGGTTGCCGATGGCCTGGATATCGAGCTGGAAGAGGGCCTGGTGGGTGGCGCTGCCTACGATGCCAAAGGTCACCCGCTGCCGCAAGACACACTGCTTCAGGCGCGTGCCGCGGACGCCATTTTGCTCGGTGCCGTGGGCGGCCCGCAGTACGAGTCGCTGGACCGTCCGTTGCGTCCGGAGCAGGGGCTGCTGGGATTACGGGCCGAGCTGAAACTGTTCTCCAATCTGCGTCCCGCTATTCTGTATCCGCAGCTGGCCGAGGCTTCCACCCTGAAGCCGGACGTGGTATCCGGGCTGGATATTATGATTGTGCGTGAACTGACAGGCGGTATTTATTTCGGTCAGCCGCGCGGCGTGCGCACGCTCGATGACGGCGAACGGGAGGGTTTCAATACACTGGTCTACCGCGAGTCTGAGATTGAACGTATCGGCCGTTCCGCGTTCGAAATCGCCCGCAAGCGTGGCCGGAGGGTCTGTTCGGTGGATAAGGCCAATGTGCTTGAGGTCAGCGAATTGTGGCGGCAGGTCATGCAGCGGCTTGGCGAAGAGTATCCTGACGTGGAGCTGAGCCATATGTACGTTGATAATGCCGCCATGCAGCTGGTGCGTGCACCCAAACAGTTTGACGTCATGGTAACGAGCAATATGTTCGGCGATATTCTCTCGGATGCTGCCGCCATGCTGACCGGCTCCATCGGCATGTTGCCATCCGCATCGCTGGATGCCAGTGGTAAGGGGATGTATGAACCGATTCACGGCTCGGCACCGGACATCGCCGGGCAGGGTATGGCCAACCCCCTGGCGACTATTCTGTCGGTTGCCATGATGTTGCGTTACAGTTTTGACGAAGCGGGACTCGCGGATGGTATTGAGACTGCGGTAGGTACGGTTCTGGATCAGGGCTTGCGTACAGTGGATATCGCGGCAGCAGGACAGACTCCCGTGGGTACCGCCGACATGGGCACTGCTGTTGTGGCGGCATTGGGCTGAGTTTTGTCAACCACAAAGAATTTACTAAGGCGTGGGTAAGTTAGCCGACATCAGCTTTCGGGACCGTCAGCCGCATGGACGCGGCTGTCGAGCGTACAGGGACGTATTCACAGCGAGTCCCGAAAGCTGATGCCGGCTAACTTACGTACTCATTGGTAATTGGAGAGCAAAATTAAATCTACCCTGCTTTTCCTTTGTGTCCTTCGGTGAGAAGGATTTTTACTGGTTTTAGGAGTTACCATGAGTCGTACATTTAATGTTGCCGTTGTCGGCGCCACCGGTGTGGTCGGTGAAGTCATGCTGGAAATTCTTGCCGAGCGGAATTTCCCGGTTGGCGAGGTCTATCCACTGGCCAGTGAGCGTTCGGTCGGGAAAAGGGTCAGATTCGGGAATAAACAGCTAAAGGTACAGAACCTGGCGGAATTTGATTTCAGCAAGGCGCAGATCGGCCTGTTTTCGGCAGGCGCCTCCATATCAAAGGTCTATGCACCCAAAGCGGCGCAGGCGGGCTGCGTGGTGGTGGATAACACCTCCCAGTTCCGCTATGACGATGAAATTCCACTGGTGGTGCCGGAAGTGAATCCGGAAAAGATAGCCGATTACAAGGATCACGGCATTATCGCCAACCCGAACTGTTCGACCATACAGATGCTGGTGGCGCTGAAGCCGATATACGATGCCGTGGGTATTGAACGTATTAATGTTTGTACTTATCAGGCGGTTTCCGGTACCGGCAAGGGTGCCGTCGAGGAGTTGGTGAAACAAACGGCTAACCTGCTGAATACAAAACCAGTTGAGTGTGAGGTATATCCCAGGCAGATTGCCTTCAATGTGTTGCCGCACATCGATGTGTTCCAGGACAACGGCTACACCAAGGAAGAGATGAAAATGGTCTGGGAGACCCGCAAGATCATGGGCGATGAGTCCATCCAGGTGAATCCGACCGCTGTGCGTGTGCCGGTCTTTTTTGGTCATTCCGAGGCCATACACATAGAGACCAGGGAAAAGATGACAGCCGATCACTGCCGTGAATTACTCGCCCGCTCACCGGGTATCGAAATACTGGATGAACGCCGGGATGGCGGTTACCCGACCGCCGTTACCGAGGGTGCAAATAACGATCCGGTGTACGTAGGTCGCATTCGCGAAGATATCTCGCATCCCAGAGGTTTAGATTTATGGGTGGTCGCCGATAATGTGCGCAAAGGGGCAGCCCTTAACAGTATTCAGATAGCTGAATTGCTGATAAAAAATCACCTCTGATATATCCTTGCAGGGGCTGGTGTGGAGGGCTGCCAGTTGTGTACACGGTCCGGTCGGGAGAACGACCGGGTTCGCCATTTTGTTGCGAACAAGGGAAAAAGGGGACTTTTATGTTCAGGAAATCGGCCTTGGCAATGGCAATGCTGGGCGCATTGGCCACAGGAAACGTGGTTGCTCTGGGGTTGGGGGAGATCGATCTAAAATCATCTTTGAATCAACCGCTTAGCGCAGAAGTGGAGCTGCTATCCGCGACTGATGCCGAACTGGCGGAACTCAAGGTTACAATCGGATCGACCGCGGCTTTCGATAATGCAGGTATTGAACGCCCCCTGTTCCTGACCAAGCTCAGATTTGACGTAAAAACCAAGCCTGGCGGCACATCGGTGATACGGATTACCAGCCGCGAGGCGGTTCAGGAGCCGTTCCTGGACTTCCTGCTCGAGATTTCCTGGAGTAAAGGCCGCCTGTTACGCGAATACACGGTGCTGGTCGACCCACCGGTCACCATGCCTGCCGCTGCACCGGCACTTCAGGCGCCCGTTGCACAGCCGGTAACGCCATCTGCTCACGCCCCTGGTTCTTTTCAACCGGCACGCCGCGTCACTCATACCGCACAGATGCCGCCGGTTTCGGTGGGCCCTGGAGAATATGGTCCAGTCAAGCGTAACGACACGCTGTGGAAGGTGGCTTCGCAGGTTCGGCCCGATACAGGCGTCAGCATAGAACAGACCATGCTGGGCTTGTTGCGTGCCAACCCTGAAGCTTTTCAGGGTAACAACATTAATAATCTGAAAGCGGGATATATCCTGCGTGTGCCGAGTCGTGAAGACATGATGTCCATCAGTCGGGCAGAAGCACGGCGTGAATCCCGGGCACAGTATGCCGCATGGCGCGAGGCGCGCGGCCTTCCTCAGCCGGTACAGGCGCAAGGTACGACCCAGCTAGCAGCGCCCGTCGCTGAATCCCGTCTTGAGCTGGTTTCCCCGGATACGGCGGAAGGCGGGGTGGCCACCGGCAGTGCAGAGGACGATGCCCAGCTGCAGAAATTGCAGAGCGAGCTGCTGATGGCCAACGAGGCCGTGGAAGAACAGCGTCGCCAGGGAGAGGACATGTCCAGTCGCCTGGGCGTGCTGGAAGAGCAGATTATCAATATGCAGCGTCTGATCCAGCTCAAGGATGAAGAGTTGGCGAGGTTGCAGGCTCAGGCTGGCGCAGAATCCGCCGAACAGCCCTTCACTGAACTGGAAACCGGTGAAGCGCTTGCCGAGGCCGAAGAGCCTGCTTTGAGCACGGAGACTGACTCTGTGGCAGGTGATGAATTTGCCGACGCTGACCCGTTCGATGCTGAGGCACCGTTTGACGAAACAGTTGCTGAAACGGCAGCTGCCGATGCAGAAATGGATGAGGTGCCCGCAGAAGGGCTGATTGAAGATAGCGTTGAAGAGGACGTGGTTGCTGCGACACCGGAAGTGGAACCTGTCGTCTCTGAACCTATGGCCGTGCCTGCGGGCTTTATTGATCAGCTGCTGGCTAATCCGTTGTGGCTGGGCGTTGGCGGCATCGTGCTTGCGTTGTTGGCGTTCTTCGGACTGCGCAGGAAGCGTGGCGTGGAAACCGAATTCCAGGAAAGTATTCTGCAGGCTGCCCAGGAAGGTTCTGCAGCGGCTTCGGATAGCGAACTTGTCGCTGCCGAACCGGTCTCCACGCAACCCGTAACCAGTGAATCTTCCTTGTTGTCCGAGTTCGCGGTCAGTGATATGGGTTCTATCAGAAGCGGTGGTGAAGCCGATCCTTTGGCCGAAGCTGACGTTTACCTGGCCTATGGGCGTTTTCGGCAGGCTGAAGATTTGATCAAGGATGCCCTTGAGAACGATGCCGAACAGGAAGATCTGAATCTCAAGCTGCTGGAGATCTATCTGGCTGGCAGAAACAAGTCGTCCTTTGATGAGCATGCTCAGGGCATTCTTGCACGGCTTGAAAACAGTGAAGACCCTCAGTGGGAGAAAGTCGCTGAAATGGGGCGTGAGCTGAGTCCGGAGAATCCCATCTACCAGGCCGGGAATGTTGCTGCGGTGGCAACTGACGAAGACGCGGAAATAGATTCTCTGTCTGATGTCATGGACTTCAGTATGGACGAAAAAGTGGCGGAAACCGGGGAACTCAAAGCCACCGATGAGACTGTTGAAGAAAACAAGGACGCCGAGGAGGGCCTGGATTTCGACCTGGATCTCTCCTTCGACGCTGATGCCAAAGCAGACAAGCCTGACAGTGTTGAACCTGCACCGTCGATTGACAGCGCCGAACAGCCGGAGGCATCCGCGCCTGAGTCGAAGGTTGCCATGGATAGTGTAGAGCCTGATGCGATTGATCTGGATAATGCACTGGATTTCGACCTGGAAGGATTTGAACTGGGTAGCGAAGCGGAGACTGAAGCCGAGCTGGAAGGTGACGGTGAACTCACGGATCTGGACGAAGTATCCACCAAGCTGGATCTGGCGCGTGCCTACATTGATATGGGGGACCCGGACGGCGCCAAGAGTATCCTCGATGAAGTCATGGATGAAGGCAACGATGACCAGAAGGATGAGGCGCGCGGTATCATGGCGCAGATGTCATAAACGCAGCCCTGTAAAAACCCCTGAAAATCCCCGCTTATGCGGGGATTTTTTTGTTTCGGAGAGGGCCGGCTTCTATATAATTCTCATTGATTTCAATTGTCTCATCGGAATGCAGGCTTCCCAGTGGATTTTCCCGCCCGGTTATTTCCAGACATGACGGCCATGGTTGCATTGCGGCCGGGCTGGGTCGCCAGTTTCGATGACAATCTGTACATCAAGAATAAATAGGTCTGAAACTTATGCGAATCGCCTGTGCAGTTGAATATGATGGCTCTGGTTTCTTTGGCTGGCAGCGCCAGAATCACGCCCGTTCAGTGCAGGGTGACGTGGAAGCCGCTTTGTCCAAAGTGGCTGATCATGAGGTGCGGGTGGTTTGTGCGGGACGCACCGATTCCGGTGTTCACGCCAGCTGGCAGATCATTCATTTCGATAGCCAGGTTGAACGCAGTGAGCGATCCTGGGTGTTGGGCACCAATGCTAACCTGCCCAACGATGTGGGTCTGCTTTGGGCGCGTGAAGTCGATGACGATTTTCACGCCCGATTTTCAGCGCAGGCCCGCAGGTATCGCTATGTCATTCTCAACCGTGAGGTTGCCAGTGCCCTGTTACACGGGCGAACGACCTGGGTTCACCAGGCGCTGGATGTATCACGCATGCAGGAAGGTACGCGTTATCTGCTGGGCGAGCACGATTTTTCCTCTTTTCGCGCCCTGGCCTGTCAGGCAAAAAGCCCGCTGCGGACGATTTATCGTCTGGACATAAAGCGCAGCGGTACCTTTCTCTATCTGGATGTGGAGGCCAATGCCTTTCTTCACCACATGGTGCGTAACATTGCAGGTGTGTTGTTGGCGGTGGGGCGTGGGGTGCAGAACAGCCAGTGGGTAGAGGATATTCTGGACAAGCGTGACCGCACCCAGGGTGGCGTGACGGCGCCGGCCAGCGGGCTTTATCTGGTGGGGGTGAGCTATCCGGAAAAATATGGCATCGAGCCGCTTGGTGTGGTGCCGGAGTTCGGCTAAAAGCCCCGAAACAGGCCGGTTTCTGCTAGAATATGCATTTTATTGCGCCTGTCCTGCTGATCGGTATGCGAACCCGCGTAAAAATCTGTGGAATTACCCGTCCCGAGGACGGCAGAGCGGCAGCACAGGCGGGCGCCGATGCCGTTGGCCTGGTTTTTTACGCAAAAAGTCCGCGCTATGTGGTGCAGCAGCAGGCACAGGCGATATGCCGGGAGTTGCCACCTTTTGTCAGTGTGGTCGCCCTGTTTGTCAATGCGCCGCGTGAACAGGTAAGCGAAGTGCTGGATTCCGTGCCGGTCGATGTGTTGCAGTTTCATGGCACCGAGCAGGCGGAACAGTGCGCAGGCTTCGGTCGACCTTACATCAAAGCCATTGCTATGAGAGAGGGGTGCGATCCGCTGCCGACCATGAATGCACACCCTGAGGCGTCCGGTTTTTTGCTGGATGCCTGGCAGCCGGAACTTCATGGTGGAGGTGGCGTCACATTTGATTGGGCTCAGATGCCTGAAAGGTCGGCTAAGCCGATGATCCTGGCCGGTGGATTGACAGCGGAGAATGTAAGCCGGGCAATTGCCCGGATGCGGCCGTTTGCGGTGGATGTCAGCAGTGGTGTGGAGTCGGATAAGGGCATAAAGTCTGTGGAAAAGATTCAAGCATTTATGCGAGGAGTAGAGCGTGGTGACGCAAGCCAAGCGAACTGAACAGCCGGTCTCGCTAAGCGATTTACCGGATGCCAGGGGGCACTTTGGGCCTTATGGCGGCTGCTTTGTCGCAGAGACGCTGATGGGGCCGCTGGAAGAATTGCGGCTGGCCTATGAAAAGCATTGTGTTGACCCGGAGTTCCAGGCCGAACTGGATGCTGATCTGGCGCGATTTGTGGGTCGCCCGTCGCCCCTCTATCACGCTGAGCGCTGGAGCCGCAAACTGGGCGGGGCGCAGATTTATCTGAAGCGTGAGGACCTCAATCACACCGGTGCGCACAAGATCAATAACACCGTCGGCCAGGGATTGCTTGCCCAACGTATGGGCAAGAAAAGGGTGATTGCAGAGACCGGCGCCGGACAACACGGCGTGGCGACGGCAACCGTTGCGGCACGCCTGGGCATGGAATGCGTGGTATACATGGGGGCTAAGGATATTCAGCGCCAGGCCATCAATGTGTATCGAATGCGTTTGCTGGGTGCCGAGGTGGTGTCTGTCGAGTCAGGCTCGAAAACCCTCAAGGACGCACTTAATGAAGCCATGCGCGACTGGGTAACCAATGTAGACGATACCTTCTATATCATCGGTACGGTGGCGGGTCCGCACCCCTATCCGGCCATGGTCCGCGATTTTCAGACCATCATTGGCCGCGAAGCCCGTGCCCAGATACTGGAGCAGGCTGGCCGCTTGCCGGATGGCCTGATTGCCTGTGTCGGTGGCGGGTCCAACGCCATGGGACTGTTTTATCCTTTTCTCGACGATAAAGGCGTTGCCATGTACGGCGTAGAAGGTGGCGGTGAGGGCATTGAAAGCGGCAAACACGCTGCACCTTTATGTGCGGGCAGTCCGGGCGTTCTGCATGGCAACCGCACCTATCTGATGGAAGACCAGGACGGCCAGATTATCGAAACCCATTCCGTATCGGCGGGACTGGACTACCCAGGGGTTGGCCCCGAACACGCATGGCTCAAGGACAGCGGGCGCGCCCGCTACGTGGCAGCAACCGACCAACAGGCACTGGAATGCTTTCATGAGCTGACCCGTATTGAAGGTATCCTTCCGGCCCTTGAATCCAGCCATGCGCTGGCCTATGCAAAGCAATTGGCACCTACCCTGGACAAGGACAAAATTCTGCTGATAAACCTGTCCGGTCGTGGTGACAAGGATATTCATACCGTTGCCCAACTGGAAGGAATCAAGGTATGAGCCGTCTCGCCGCGCGTTTTGCAACGCTGCAGGAGCAGGGTCGCACAGCCCTCATCCCCTATATCACCGCGGGTGACCCGCAGCCGTCGGTGACGGTACCATTGATGCACGCACTGGTGGCAGCCGGTGCGGATATACTGGAACTCGGTGTGCCATTCTCCGATCCCATGGCCGATGGGCCGGTGATCCAGGCAGCTTGTGAACGTGCACTTGAACACCATGTCAGTCTGCACCAGATACTGGATATGGTTCGTACATTTCGCCAACAGGATGAGCAGACGCCGGTGGTGCTGATGGGTTATCTCAATCCTGTCGAAGTCATGGGTTACCAGGTGTTTTCCACGGCCGCCCATGAAGCCGGTGTCGATGGTGTGTTAACCGTGGATTTGCCGCCGGAAGAAGCGCACGATCTGGTTGTCA
Organism: Gammaproteobacteria bacterium; assembly: GCA_030618475.1. Classification (GTDB taxonomy): domain Bacteria; phylum Pseudomonadota; class Gammaproteobacteria; order DSM-19610; family DSM-19610; genus Thiogranum. The sequence continues at coordinate 8,525 of JAUXDG010000041.1, forward strand.
GTCTGAAAGCCGAACAGTTGGACCCGATTTTTCTTGCTGCCCCGAACAGTGATGATGAGCGTATTCGTCTTATGACACAAAGCGGTGGAGGTTTCCTTTACTATGTGTCGTTCAAGGGTGTTACGGGTGCCAACCGTCTGGATGTGCAGTCGGTGAAGGAAAAGCTCACACGGATTCGCAGCAATACCGAACTCCCGGTGGGCGTCGGCTTCGGTATAAGTGACGCCGAGTCGGCGGCCCGTATCGCCGAGTTTGCCGATGCCGTTATTGTAGGCAGCGCGCTGGTTAAGCGTATTGCCGCGTTAGTTGATCGGCCCGAGCAGATACCCGCCCAGGCGCCACAGGTGATTGCAGAAATGCGGGCTGCCATGGACCAGGTTGTCTCAACGAGTTGATGAATGCGCCTTTTGTTTTTTCGCTTCCCCGGTGTATAGCGTGGCTATTGGTTTATTTTACAGGGCCTAACAAATGAGCTGGTTTGAAAATCTGATGCCTTCTCGCATCAGGACTCCAAGCAAGGACAAACGCACGGTCCCGGAGGGTTTGTGGATCAAGTGTCCTTCCTGTGATGCGGTGTTGTATCGTACCGAACTGGAACGTAACAAGGACGTGTGTCCCAAGTGCGATCACCATATGCGTATCGGTGCGCGTCGACGCCTGGATCTGTTCCTGGATGCCGAGCCTCGTGAGGAAATCGGTGCTGAAATTCATCCAGCCGACCCACTGAAATTCAAGGACAGCAGGAAGTATACAGAGCGTCTCAAGCAGGCGCTGAAAAGTACCGACGAAACCGATGCGCTTGTTGTGATGCGTGGCCAGGTCGAGGGTGTTCCACTGGTGGCGGCGGCGTTTGAGTTCAGGTTCATGGGCGGTTCCATGGGTTCAGTCGTTGGCGAGCGTTTCGTGCGCGCTGTCAACGCCAGCCTGGATCATAATATCCCGCTGGTGTGTTTCTCCGCGAGTGGCGGTGCACGCATGCAGGAAGCGCTGTTTTCACTGATGCAGATGGCAAAAACCAGTGCTGCACTGACGCGTCTTGCCAAAGCGGGTATCCCGTTCTTCTCGGTGCTGACCGATCCCACCATGGGTGGTGTGTCCGCCAGTTTTGCGATGCTGGGCGATGTCAACGTTGCCGAGCCCAGGGCGCTGATTGGTTTTGCCGGTCCACGTGTCATTGAGCAGACTGTTCGCGAAACTTTGCCGGAGGGATTTCAGCGCAGTGAATTCCTGCTTGAACACGGTGCCATTGATATGATTATCGATCGCCGTGAAATGCGTCAACGCCTTGCCTCCCTGCTGGCTATTCTGACTCACCACACTCCTCTGGATTGATACTGGTAGCTGAAAGTTACCGTAGGGGCGGTCCCCTGACCGCGATCGAGCATCGCGATGAATAGCTATCCCCGTTTTTCTTCTCTGAACGACTGGCTGGAATGGCAGGAGACACTGCATCCATCCAGTATCGATCTTAGTCTGGAGCGTGTAGGGCAGGTTGCTGACCGCCTGCAATGTCGTGAACCGGCAAAGGTCGTTATCTCGGTTGCCGGCACCAACGGCAAGGGTTCTTCAGTCGCGATGCTGGAAGCAATTCTGCTACGGGCCGGCTATCGGGTTGGCTGCTACACCTCGCCGCACCTGTTTCGCTACAACGAAAGGTTGCGTCTGCAGGGTGAGTCGATATCAGATTCGGCTCTGTGCGACTCCTTTGCGCGTATTGATCATGCCCGCGGTGAAAATACGCTGACCTATTTTGAGTTCGGCACACTGGCCGCGCTGGATATTATGGCTCGCGAATCACTGCAGGTTGCACTGCTGGAAGTGGGCCTGGGTGGGCGGCTCGATGCGGTCAATGTTGTTGATGCCGATGCGGCGTTGATTACCAGCATTGGTATCGATCACACCGCTTGGCTGGGCAGGGACCGCGACTCCATCGCCAGGGAGAAAGCCGGTATTATGCGCCCTGCAAAACCCGCAGTTTGTGGTGATGCCGATCCACCCGCCAGTCTGATTGCCGAGGCAAACAGGATTGGAGCCTTGTGGCGTGTTCTGGGAGCAGACTTCAGTATCAAACAGGCTGGGCGCCGCTGGCACTGGCAGGGACAGCGCAGCAGTTATCGTGATCTGCCCGAGCCGGCGCTGCCTGGCGCCCATCAGCTGGCCAATGCAGCCAGTGTGCTGATGGTTCTGGAAATGCTGCGAACGTGTCTGCCTGTAACGCAGACAGCGATTGAGTCCGGCCTGAAGTGGGTGCGTCTGCTGGGGCGTATCGAAACTGTGCCCGGCAGAGTGGAACAGGTACTGGATGTGTCTCATAATGCGCAGGCGGCACAGGCACTGGCCGATGTACTCAGGCAACGGCCGCTGTCAGGGAAAACCCATGCAGTAATCGGTATGCTGCAGGACAAGGATACGGAGTCGTTTGTGCGTATGCTCGAAGCGGCGGTTTCCCGTTGGTATCCCGTGGGATTGCAGACTGATCGTGCCGCTACGGCTCAACAACTGGCCCGGAGGCTTGCCTCAGTTGTCGGGTTGGAACGGGTGACGACTTGTGAATCGGTTACAGGCGCATTCAAGCGCTTGAAAGCTGAAGCAAGACCCGGTGACCGGGTGCTGGTGTGCGGTTCGTTTTATACCGTGGCCGAGTGGGCTTCACTGCAAGCGGATTTTGAATAACGAGGCTGGTACTCCTTGTTGCAGTCCTTGAAAAGGGCATGCCATTCCCGGCGAGGCAAGCCTGGCGGCTAACCGCTTCCTGGCCCGCTGAATGGGTCAATATTAGTGGCGAGGTACACTAGATGGACTTTCTGTTGAAACAACGCCTGGTTGGGGCCATTGTACTGGTCGCTCTGGGTGTCATTTTTATCCCTGTCTTGCTGGAAGGTCCCGAACAGACTCTGGTTCCTGAGATGGAGGCGTTACCGGAGCCGATCGATCGGCCGCTGAGCAAACCGCTGAACGCCTTTCCGGCACCTGACGCCATCCCTGTAGAGCCGGACGCATCCATTGTTCTGAGCGATCCGGAACCCGAACCCGAACCCGCGGATGAAACCAGGATCGAGCAACCCTCTGCCCCGGTCCAGCCCGTCAGCCAGCCAGAGCCGCTTTCTCCGCCACCTGCGCCTGAAGAAAAACCGCTTAAACAGGGACCACTGGGTAGCTGGGTGGTACAGGCAGGCAGCTTTTCCAGTGAACAAAACGCCTTGCGCTTAAGGGATAAATTGCGCGAAGCCGGCTTTGTCACTCAGGTGGAGAAGGCCCGGGTCGGTGGGAAATCACATTATCGGGTCCGGGTCGGGCCGTTTCTGGAGCGGGCCGACGCGGAAAAGAGCCGGAAACAGTTGCTGGATAAGTTAACCATAAAAGGGCGCGTGCTTTCCTACCCTTAGCAGCATCCTTCGCGTAAAATACAGTGATGCATGGTGTGCCACAGGCAGACGCCTGGTACGGAGTTTCCGGGTGATCTGGGTAGACTATATTCTGCTGGTTGTTATCGCTATCTCTGCCTTGTTGAGCCTGTGGCGAGGTTTTGTCATGGAAGCGATTTCGCTGGTCAGCTGGATTACGGCATTGTGGGTAGCGATGATATTTTTCCAGGATCTTGCCCACTTGATGCAGGACTGGATCGATACGCCATCGATTCGTGATGTCACCGCCTTTGCGATACTGTTTGTCGGTACCGTACTGGTCGGCGGTCTGGTTAATTATCTGGCCGGACAGCTGGTCGCCAAAACCGGGCTTACGGCAACAGACCGGGCCCTTGGAATGCTGTTCGGGATTGCGCGAGGTGTAGTGATTGTCGCTGTGCTGGTTCTGCTGGCCGGGTTGACCGCTTTGCCTGAGGACCCCTGGTGGCAGGAGGCGCTGTTGCTGGGACATTTTCAAGATATGGCGTTGTGGTTGCGCAGTTTTCTGCCAGCAAATATTGCCGAGAATATCCGTTTCTGAAACTCTGGGGCTTAAAGACGTGTGTGGCATAGTCGGTATCGTTTCCTACGAGGCAGTTAACCAGTCAATCTACGACGCCTTAACGGTTTTGCAGCACCGGGGGCAGGATGCAGCCGGTATCATGACGTGCGAGGGTGGAAATTTTTACCTGCGCAAGAGTAATGGTTTGGTGCGCGATGTATTCCATACCCGCGACATGCTGCGTTTGCGCGGTAACATGGGCATTGGCCACGTGCGTTATCCGACCGCCGGCTGTGAAAGTTCTGCCGAAGCCCAGCCTTTTTATGTGAATTCGCCCTACGGAATTACCCTGGCGCATAACGGTAACCTGGTTAATGCCGATGAGTTGAAGCGGAACCTGTTCCAGGAGGATTTGCGTCATATCAATACTGACTCAGATTCCGAAGTGCTGTTGAATGTGTTGGCCCACGAATTACAGCGTCGTGGCAAACTGCGCATTAACGAAGACGATGTTTTTGCCGCCGTATCCGCTGTGCATCGGCGTTGCGCTGGCGCTTATGCGGCGGTTGCCATGATTACGGGTGTTGGTGTTGTTGCTTTTCGGGATCCGTACGGCGTACGACCACTGGTGTATGGTCGCCGCGAAACGGAAAGCGGTGTTGAGTTCATGGTGGCCTCTGAAAGTGTTGCGCTCGATTTGCTGGGCTTCGAGCTGGTCGACGACGTGCATCCCGGTGAAGCTATTTTCCTCGGCAAGCGCGGCAGTATGGCGGTACGTCAATGTGCCGAAAACCCGCAGTACTCTCCCTGTATTTTCGAGCATGTCTATCTGGCGCGGCCGGACTCGATTATAGATGATGTTTCCGTGTACAAGGCGCGCCTGCGCATGGGGGAAGTACTGGCTGAAAAAATTCTGCGCGAGCGCCCCCAGCACGGTATCGATGTTGTCATACCGATTCCCGATACCAGTCGTACAGCTGCTTTACCGCTGGCGCACAGGCTGGGAGTAAAATATCGCGAGGGTTTCATCAAAAACCGTTACATCGGGCGTACCTTTATCATGCCCGGTCAGCAGCAGCGTAAGAAGTCGGTGCGACAGGAATTGAATGCCATCGTTCTGGAGTTCAGAGGCAAGAACGTCATGCTGGTGGATGATTCCATTGTGCGTGGCACGACTTCACAGCAGATTATTCAGATGGCGCGTGACGCCGGTGCCAAAAATGTGTTTTTTGCGTCAGCGTCGCCGCCGGTGCGTTATCCGAATGTGTACGGTATCGATATGCCGAGCAAGGGAGAACTGATAGCGCACGGTCGTACGGTAGAACAGATTGCCAAGGCGATCGGTGCCGACTGGCTGATATTCCAGGATCTGGATGACCTGATCGATGCGGTGCGGAAAGGCAATCGCGATATCACCTCCTTTGATTGTTCCGTCTTTAACGGTGAGTATGTGACCGACGGAGTGACTGTCGAGTACCTTGAGCACATCGAGAATCTACGCAGCGATACCGCCAAGCAAAAGCGCCGTACTGCCGATCATGAAGTAATTGAGTTGCACAATAACGCCTGACATTTGATGCGTACCCCTGAATCCGCAGGCCCGTCATCCAACAACATGACCAACCCCTGTTTTCTCAATTCTGGTTTGTGAACGCGTTCAGTTTAATACGGGTATACTATCCAATCGAGGTGGACATACATGAAATACAACCATCATATTATGATGTTGGCGGCAACGATCACAACAAGCTTCACTACAGGTGCACAAGAGATCTATGAAAACGTCGACAAACAGGGCGTAGTCGAATTCAGTGATCAACCCAGCTCTGGTGCGAAAGCGGTCGACGTCCGGCCCAATGTCGTGGAAGTTGCTCCGGTTAAGTCCATTGAACCATCTCCCCCAGCATCACCAAACAGGGCGGCAAAGGCACCTGTCGACAGCGTGCAGCCCCAGGTGATCCAGGAAGGCGTAGCCAGCGATTATTATGATGGCAGGGAAAGAAGCCCGGAACGTGAAAAACGGATGGAGCGCAGGGAGGAAGCTGTCCAACAGCCGGTACGCAAGGAGTTGGGGAGGGAGGCTGTGCACCAGGGTGCACATCGGCGGTAGTGACCCCAGTCCATATTTCATCACTCGGCACTCGCACGTCGCTCTGTGATTGAATGACCGCTTTCAATGACAACCTGCCGTTGGGTAACTTTTGGTGAATGACATTTCCTGGCCGAAAGTACGCGTTTAGCCTGCTACCTGCTGTTATTTCTAGGGAAGGACAGGAGCCGACCCAACCCAGTCACCCGGTTACGGA
>JAUXDG010000167.1 GCA_030618475.1 Gammaproteobacteria bacterium
CTGGAGGACCCTCTCTTGCTACGCAATTCACCTTGAAGGACTCGAAGGGCACAAAGCTAAAGATGAAAAATATCGGATACCTTCGTGTTGTGGCAAAATTGTAGGGTCGAATTTATTCGACCGGTCACGTTGCAACTCAATCTGTCATCCAGATACAGTCCCAATGCGGAGCGTATTCTACCCATCCGATCAGGGGAAGAGCCACCTAACTAAGTGCCATTCAGCAGACCGGCGCTCCTACAATTCCAGCTCTCTTACATCGACGAAATGACCCGCCACTGCCGCTGCCGCAGCCATTGCCGGACTCACCAGGTGGGTAAGGCCACCCGCACCCTGACGTCCTTCAAAGTTGCGATTTGAAGTCGAAGCACAACGCTCGCCCGGTTCAAGACGATCTGCATTCATGGCCAGACACATGGAGCAGCCCGGCTCACGCCACTCAAAACCGGCCTCGATAAACATCCTGTCCAGCCCCTCCTCTTCGGCCTGCCGCTTCACCAGGCCGGAGCCGGGGACCACGATGGCCTGTTTGATAGTCGCCGCGACCTTGCGCCCGCTGGCAACTGCGGCGGCTTCACGCAAATCCTCAATCCGCGAATTGGTGCAGGAACCGATGAAAATGCGATCCAGCGTAATGTCTGAAATGGCTGTCCCGGCAGTCAGCTGCATATACTCCAGCGCTTTGCGCATGCCGGTTTGCTTGACCGTATCAGATTCATGCTCGGGATCAGGCACCACACCGGTAATGGCAACAACCATTTCCGGCGACGTACCCCAGCTAACCTGGGGCTTGATGTCTTCAGCCTTCAAAGTGACCAGCCGGTCGAATTCCGCATCCTTGTCACTGACAAGGGTACGCCAGCTTGCCATGGCCGTTTGCCAGTGCTCACCACGCGGCGCTTGAGGCCGCCCCTCGACGTAGTCGATGGTTTTACAGTCAACAGCCACCATACCGGCGCGCGCACCTGCTTCGATGGCCATATTACAGACGGTCATCCGACCTTCGACTGACAAGGACTCTATAGCGCTGCCGGCAAATTCAATGGCATAACCGGTACCACCCGCCGTGCCGATTTCGCCAATGACCGCCAGCACCACATCCTTGGCGGTAACACCCGGGCTCAGTTCACCTTCAACACGCACCTGCATGTTCTTCGACTTCTTCTGGATCAGGCACTGGGTAGCCAGTACATGCTCCACTTCAGACGTACCGATGCCGAATGCCAGCGCGCCGAAGGCACCATGCGTCGACGTGTGCGAATCACCGCACACCACTGTCATCCCCGGCAGGGTCGCACCCTGCTCGGGACCTATCACGTGCACAATACCCTGGCGCCTATCGTCCATATCAAACTCGGTAATATGGAAATCGGCACAGTTCTGGTTGAGCGTTTGCACTTGCAGGCGTGCAAGCGGATCTTCGATGCCGGCCACACCACCTTCCCGGTGGGTGGTCGGAACATTATGGTCCGGCACCGCCAGAATGGAGTCGGTACGCCAGGGTTTGCGCCCGGCCAGCCGCAGACCCTCAAAGGCCTGGGGTGATGTCACTTCGTGGACGAGATGACGATCGATATAAATGAGGGCCGTGCCGTCCTCGTCTTCCCGCACCAGATGCGCAGTCCATAATTTGTCGTAAAGTGTCTTGCCGCTCATCTCTACCTCCCTATGACGCTGTATCCTATGACAGCATATTCAATAACTCAAATTCATATTATTCATATTTTCTATTACTATAAGGAATAATGGAGTTTGCCGCCCTGAAAGCCTTCGTCGCCGTCGCAGAAACCGGTTCATTTTCGGTCGCTGCCGAGCGCCTGTTCCTCACCCAACCTGCGGTCAGCAAGCGGATCGCCGCGCTCGAAAGCGAACTCGACGCCAGGTTGTTTGATCGTATTGGTCGAACGGTAACACTGACGGAAGGGGGAGTTGCCCTGCTGCCACGTGCACAGAAACTGCTGATGGAACTGGAAGACAGCATACGCGCCATTTCCAGCCTGAGCGGTGAGGTTCGAGGCACGCTGCGCTTTGCCACCAGTCATCATATTGGTCTGCACCGTCTGCCGCCCACCTTAAAACGCTTTACGCAGGCGTATCCCCAGGTACGCCTGGATATCCGATTCATGGATTCGGAAGCCGCCTGCGTGGCGGTCGAACACGGAGAACTGGAACTGGGCATAGTGACTTTGCCACCCGAGCCCTCAAGCAAGCTGACCACTGAGGTGATCTGGGAGGACCCACTTGGCATCGTGGTGTCGCGCAACCATCCACTGGCAGAACACGCCGACGTTACGCTGGACCAATTGGCTCAACATGTCGCGGTACTGCCAGCCACCAACACCTATACCCGGCAGATTGCAGAGCTGGCATTCAGTCGTCTGGGCCTGACACTGGAGATCGCCTTATCGACGAATTACCTGGAGACGATCAAGATGCTGGTCTCGGTTGGCATCGGCTGGAGCCTGCTGCCCAACACCATGCTGGACAAGCACATCAGCAAGCTGTCGGTCGAAGAACTCTCGCTACAGCGTTCGCTGGGTATTGTTTATCACCGGGATCGGACACTATCTAATGCCGCACGTGCGTTGATCAGTGAACTGCGAAACCCTGATTTGGCGTCGGGATAGGTATCGCTGTATTCAAGATTCGAGACTTGCCCCATCAGCTCGCTTACCCTGCTGGACAACAATCAGGATGGCAAGCGCCGTCGGCGCTGCGACCAGGACACCAATAAAGACCATAAATTCGATAGACATCACGCACTCCCTGGCTCAACTAATCAGTACTTCGGGACATGCTGAGATGCAAAATCAATGCCGGCCTGTAACTCACCGATTTTGAGGAGTTTTTGACAACATTTTGACGATCTGGCGGCAAAATGGCGCTAATGACCCGTCAAATCGCCAAGGTTTTGTCGAGTGCGCCAGACTAACGCCGGTGAATGAGGCCTGCTTATTCGAATAATCCGACGTTTTAAAATCACGGGCGCTGCAATCCCCCCCCTCCGTGCCAGTTTTCTAACCTCAGCTGTCAAAAAGATGTTAAAATTACAGCCTGTCTAAACTAAAGCTCCTGGAACGGTAATCGTTATGTCCAACGTGCAATTCAAAACCCGCTTAACAGACGAAATCAAGGTGTCACCGGAAGCGATCGAACAGCTTATCGCAATCACGGAAAAGGAAGACGACGTCAATGGCGTACGTATTTTCGTATCCGGTGGCGGTTGCGGTGGGATGACTTATGGCATGACCTTTGTGGAACAGGCAAATGAGTTGGACTGCGTGCTGGAAACCAATGGCATGAATATCTATGTTGATGCCGTTGCGCTCGGTTTTCTCGAAGGCGTGGAGATTGATTTCAAGACTCAGGGTGTCAACAAGAGTTTTGTCTTCAAAAACGTATTTGCCAACACCGGCGGCGCCGGTACCTGCGGTGCCTGTGGCGCTTCCGGCGGCGGCTGCGCCTGATGGCCCGGCCGGCCTGACCAGAGCCCCATTACCAGCCCCCGTTTACTGCTCGTTGCCCAGCCGGGCAGCTACCGGATCGCGCCCTATCTGAACGCTGCCAGGCGCATGGGGCTCGAGGTGCTGGTTGCCTCGCGTGGCGAATACTCGCTGATTTCCGAGCTCCATGATGGCTTGCACATCGACTTTGACGACGTCGACACCGCACTCGCAAACATACTCAGAGAAGCGCAAAAAGCCCCTTTTACCGGTATACTCGGCAGCGATGACAGCACCGTCGAACTCGCCGCAAGTGCCGCAGAAAGACTCGGTCTTCCGCATAATCCACCTGAAGCCGCCCGCTTATCCCGTCGCAAAGACCTGGCACGCGCGCAGCTGGCACGGGCCGGCTGCCCGGTACCCGTTCATTGCCTGATTGATCTGGATCGGTCTTTGCAAAAGCAGATGGCCGGACTGCCCTGGCCTTGCGTCATCAAACCTCTGCACCTGTCCGCCAGCCGTGGCGTTATCCGCGCCGATAAGCCGGCAGAATTCATCACCGCCTGCGAGCGCATTAAACATATCATTTCCGATAGCGGCGATGAATTTGAAAGAACTCACCTGCTCGTTGAGGACTACATCGACGGTGTCGAGGTGGCTTACGAAGGCTATCTGCACAATGGTGAACTCACGACGCTTGCGCTGTTCGACAAACCCGATCCGTTGCAAGGCCCTTACTTCGAAGAGACCATCTATGTCACACCGTCACAACTGGATGAGGCGACACAGGCCAGAATCAAACGCCGCGTGGCACAGGCCTGCACCGCCTATGGATTAAGCACCGGTCCGGTGCACGCCGAACTGCGCATTAATAGACAGGATGCATGGCTGCTGGAAGTTGCTTCGCGGACGATTGGCGGTGACTGTGCACGCACTCTGGATCGGGGCGCTGATTTCAACCTGGAAGAACTGACTATCTCCCTGGCCACTGGAAAGCCGGTCGATACCCGACCACCCGAAGAGGCGCGCGGGGTCATGATGATTCCGATTAAGCACGCCGGCATCCTGCGGCGTGTGGAAGGCATAAGCGCCGCCCGGAACGTAGCGAATATAGAAAAGGTCGATATCATTATCCGCGATGGCAACGAATTGATACCCTTACCTGAAGGCAATCAATACCCCGGCTATATATTTGCGCGCGGTGGCACTTCCAATGAAGTTATTGATGCACTCAGGGAGGCCCATTCCCATCTGAATTTTGTAGTGGCACCGGTTTTCAGAATAGAACGACCGTAACGGCGGGTGCTATTTCTTACCGCCACCCTGCTGGAAGCCGGCGGGCAACTGACCATAATCACCTTCTCCGAAAAAGAAACCCAGCATGTGCTTTTCGATCAACTCGAGGCTTTGCGGGTCAGCCGTACTGAGTCCGTTCTCATTGATAATGGTGGTCACACGTTCGAGCCACTGTTTCCAGCCCTCCCGGGAGACGTTGTCGAATATCCGCTGGCCAAATTCGCCGGGATGCGGCGGCTTCTCCATGCCTTCCGCTTCCCGTTTTAAAACCACACACTGTACTGTTCTTGCCATCTCTTAAACCCTGTACCTCAGCCGGTTATATCGTTGAATCCTGTTCGTATTTCTTCAGCAAAATACCTTGCTCGCCGCAGCAGCTGGCGGCACACTTCCTGACCTGATGCATTTCCGCATCGCCGCCATTGAGATAAAACTCAATCGGTCGATTCTCCGCAGCGCAATCGCAGCCCTTGTCATTATACACATACACATGCTCCAGACCCGCACGCTCAGCCGCCTCGCGCGCCTTGAACAGGGTTTGTTCCGGGGTCGGCGGCACGTCACTCAGTTTGTAGGCCGGAAAAAAACGGGTGATATGCCAGGGGCTGTCCTTACCCAGATTGTCCCGCACCCAGCAGGCAATCTCATAGTGTTCTTGCGGGTCGTCATTTTTTCCTGGAATGATATTGGTGCGGGTCTCTACGTGGATACCCAGTTCATGCGCCCTCCTGATGGCGTGCAGAACTTGCTCAACCCTCGCCGGACGGCAAATGTCCCGGTAGAAATCATCGCGCATGCTTTTTATATCTGAACACAGCACATCGATGTGTGGCGCCATCAGTTCGAGTGCTTCATCGCTAACATAGCTGTTGGAGACATAGACAGTGTACAGACCGGCATCGTGTGCCAGTATGGACGTATCGATCACATATTCCAGCCAGACCGCCGGTTCCGAATAGGTGAAGGCAATACCCTGTACACCTGCCCGCTGTGCAGATTCAACCAGTGATTTCGGCGTTACCCAGGCTTCCCGGGATTCGCCTTTCGCCAGATCATCCAGCGCTTTCACACCCCAGGAGATGTCCAGATTATGGCACCCCCCACAACGGAAACTGCAGCCATAGCTGCCAACGGACATAACCCGTGTTCCGGGTCGGAAGTGTTTTACCGGCTTATCCTCAATGGCATCGATATCGATGGATGAGAGGATACCGTAGGACAGGTTATAGAGCGTGCCATTGCGATTCACGTGCGCCTGACAAAAACCACGCTGGCCGTGCCCGACTTTACAGCGCCACAGACACAGATTGCAGCGGACCGTGCCGTTTTCCAGCTTTTCCTGCAGGCGGGTCTCAACCAGTTGGTACTGTTCCGGAACACTCACATGATTCACCCGCGGTTTAAAGTGTTAATTATAATGAAATGGCACTAAGTTAAGCCTATTTAGCCCATTGTAGGGTCGAATTTATTCGACCAACCACGTCGCCATTCCCTCTATCATCCCTGATATAGCCACAATGTGGGTAGCCGCCAACAGCTACTGGCCGAATAAATTCGGCCCTACAG
>JAUXDG010000002.1 GCA_030618475.1 Gammaproteobacteria bacterium
CGACTTGCCGTATAAGCAATATATATACGTTACATCGTATAATGTCAATATATACGCTTAAACGGATAAAAATATTATACGGCTTACCGTATAAATAGGGCGGCAGGGTTGAGGACTGGCGCGAATTTCACTTTTTGTGACGTTCGACGTAGAAAACTTGCATCCGGGTAATACCTGTATATACTTACAGTACACTGGATAAAATTACAGCAGGTGGCGCAATGGAAGAACTGACTCCACGGCAGGCGGAAATCCTGGCCCTGGTTCGGGAATATATCCACGACGAAGGCTATCCGCCCACACGCATGGAAATTGCCGAAGCTTTTGGTTTCCGCTCGCCCAACGCGGCCGAGGAGCATCTGCGGGCGCTGGAGCGCAAGGGTGCCATTGAATTGTTGCCGGGCTCTTCACGCGGTATCCGCCTGCTGGATGCCGAGCAAGAACAGGGCATCCCGGTGGTGGGTCGGGTGGCGGCCGGCGAGCCGATTCTGGCTGCAGAACATGTCGAAGACCATTACCCCGTCGATCCGGCACTGTTTCACCCGCGGGCGCATTACCTGCTGCGGGTACATGGCATGAGTATGCGCGATATCGGCATTATGGACGGCGATCTGCTGGCCGTACACCGTACCCGGCAGGCGCAGAATGGCCAGATAGTCGTGGCGCGCCTGGACGATGAAGTAACTGTCAAACGTTTTCGCCGCCGTGGTTCCATTGTTTATCTGCTGCCCGAAAATGAAGACTTCGAACCCATTCGTGTTGACTTGCGGCAACAACCGCTGGTTATCGAAGGTTTGGGCGTAGGGATTCTCCGTAACCAGTCGCTATGACTCTCGACGCTTTGTTACAACGTACGGATGTCTGGCGCGGTGGCCGACTCACTGCTGCCGTTAAGGCTGTGCCCAGCGGATTCACCGAACTGGACGAACTGTTGGGCGGAGGCTGGCCACAGGGTGCCTTAACCGAAATCATTATGCCCCGCCAGGGTATTGGTGCACTGCGTCTGCTGATACCGGCGCTGGCACGACTCAGTCAGGGCGACCGCTGGATATGCTGGGTGGCGCCTCCGCATATCCCCTATGCCCCCGCCCTGGTCAACGCTGGTGTCGACTTGTCCCGCATATTACTGGTGCATCCCAGGGCGCAGCAGGATGGTCTGTGGGCAGTGGAGCAAAGTCTTCGTTCCGGAAACTGTGCTGCCGTTCTGGCCTGGCCGGCGCTGGACGACAAGGTCATATTGCGGCGCCTGCAACTGGCGGCAGAAGCCGGTGGTGCCCTGGGTGTCCTGTTTCGTCCCCGGCATTTTGTACAGCGGCCATCAGCGGCGGCATTACGTATCCAGTTGGCCTCCGGAATCGATGGCGGCCTGTCGGTATCCGTCCTCAAACGCCGTGGCGGCTGGGTGGCCGGTCCGGTTCATCTAGACAATTCTCTGCAGACACATGGTGCACTGGCTTTGCATTCGCGCGGCACAACTGCCACTGGAAATTTTCGCTCGCAGTGGCAATAAAGAACAGCCACTGGCAGTCAGTGACGAGGGAAGGCGAGCCAGTGTGTTGTTGTGTAATGAAGTCGCACAAATCCGTGGCATCTGCCCTGGCATGCCGGTTGCGGCTGCGCGGGCCCTGGCCCGTGACCTGATTATCCAGTCCAGGGATCACAAGGCTGAGCAGGCAGCCTTGCACAGTCTTGCTGCCTGGGCCTATCAATTCAGTTCCCAGGTCAGTCTCTATCCGCCTTGTGCGCTGTTACTCGAAGTGCAGGGCAGCCTGACCTTGTTTGGCGGGCGTGTTGCCTTACTCAAAAAACTACGCGCAGGGCTCGCAGAACTGGGCTACCAGGTTCAGTTTGCCGGCGCACCGACACCGCTGGCTGCCTTGAGCCTGGTCCGCTGCCAGCGTGAACAAATGGTCGAAGAACAACATCAGCTGGCAGCGGCTCTGGCGCCTCTGCCCATCTCCGTACTGGACTGGGAGCAGACATTACTGGACCGTATGGATGGTATGGGCGTGCGTCGACTGGGTGATGTATTACGACTGCCGCGTGACGGACTGGCGCGCCGACTGGGCCAGCGCAGCCTGCTTTATCTGGATCGCATGCTCGGCCGTCAGCCGGATCCACAAACCCTGTACCGGCCACCCACACAATTTAAACACCGCCTGCAGCTGCCGTCAGAAGTCGAACACGCACAGGTATTGCTGTTTGCCTTGCAAAGACTGGTGCTGGAACTGTGCGGCTGGTTGCAGGGCCTGGGCGCAGGGGTACAGACATTCGATATCGCTTTATGGCATCGGCAAGGGCGGCAGACATCCTTGTGTATAGGCATACACAAGGGGAGCAGGGATGCGGAACAATTCACCATCCTGTTACGTGAACGCCTGGAACGATTAGTATTGCAGGAACCCGTTATCTCAGTCGAACTTTGTGCAGAGAAAATTGTAAAACTCGAGGCACAGTCGCTGGATCTGTTCGGGAAAACTGATGTGCGGGGCGAGGTCGATTTGCTCGATCGCTTACGCGCGCGACTCGGTGACCAGGCTGTAAAAGGTGTCAGTGCCGTCGCCGAGCACCGGCCCGAATATGCCTGGTGCTACAGTGAACCTGGCCACAGTCAGAAAGACAGCAGCGGTCAGCAAAGACCGCTATGGCTGCTACCCGTGCCACGACAGCTCAAAACCCGGAGCGGACGGCCCCAGCTGCAAGGTGAACTCAAACTGCAACCCGGCTGCGAACGTATCGAATCCGGATGGTGGGATGAACAGGATGTCGCACGTGACTATTTTGTCGCCACAAATTCTTTCGGTTCGTGTTACTGGATTTATCGCGAGCTCAGCGGTGAGCGGCATTGGTATTTGCAGGGGGTTTTTGAGTAGGAGCCCGGGTAGCGCCTGAATCACTACTCGGCGGTGCCGTTGCGGACGGATTGCTTATAAGTCCGGTAAAAACCGATCATGGTTTTCCACACCGGCCCCGGCGATCCCTGGCCAACCGTTTTTGCGTCCAGTACCGTGACCGGGATGATTTCCCGGGTGGAGCTGGTTATCCAGATTTCATCGGCTTCCCGTAGCCTGTCTTCGCTAATATCGGTTTCCTGACAGGGCAGCCTGTGTTGTTCGGCGAGTTCCAGGACCAGGTCGCGGGTGATGCCGGGCAACATTTGTGGCCCTTTGGCAGGTGTAAGAATGTTGCCGTCCTTGACGACAAAGACGTTGCTGGCTGATCCTTCAATAACCAGGCCATTGCGAATCAGTATGGCTTCCATGGCATTTCGGTCAACAGCCTGCTGCCGCAGTAATACATTGGGTAACAGGGTGACAGCCTTGATATCGCAGTACTGCCAGCGTATATCATCGAGCGTAATCGCTGCGACACCTTGTTCTGTTATTGCGGGGTCAGGGTCGGTGATGGGGTTGCTGCTGGCAAAAACAGTCGGTATGACGTGTTCCGGAAAACTGTGGTCACGTTTTGCAGCGCTTCCCCGTGTCACCTGCAGATAAACCGACTGATCGTTATTGGCTGCGGCCAGTCCGCGGTTGTGTTCCAGTAAGGTGTCGAGGATTGCTTTCCATTCGCCGTCGCTGTGTGGATTGTCGAGGCGAATACCGTCCAGGCTGTTTTGCAGTCTTTGTAAATGATGCGAAAGCCGGAAAAGCCGCCCGCCATAGGCCGGTATGACCTCATATACCCCGTCGCCAAACAGAAAGCCACGGTCAGTGACGGGGATAAGGGCGTCTTCGATGGGGATGAATTTTCCGTTCAGGTAGACTGTAGACATAGGAGATTTATATTTGCCGGTAATTAGGGCAGGTCTGGAATGGTCCTTACCTAAGCTAATGTCATGTAAATAGCCACGGAAGGCACGGAAAATTTTTATTGTTTATTTCCGTTATTTCCGTGTCTTCCGTGGCTAAATTCAATGCTGTTCGATCGGGGCGTGGGGCGGCTGGGAGCTTGAGTAAGTACCACTGGTACAG
Organism: Gammaproteobacteria bacterium; assembly: GCA_030618475.1. GTDB lineage: Bacteria > Pseudomonadota > Gammaproteobacteria > DSM-19610 > DSM-19610 > Thiogranum. The sequence goes on from JAUXDG010000002.1 coordinate 3,975, forward strand.
GCCTGGGGTTCTCCTATTCAAAATACAGCATGGCTTCATCAACGATGCGTTGCCAGAAGGTGCCTTCATCCACCGCCTGCAGCGCAACCAGGTCTTTTTCGGAGACGAGTTTGTCGGCGAGCCGCACCACCACATGCCCCAGGGCCTGTCCCTGGGAGACCGGGGCGATGATTTGATCCTGCAGTTGCATGGCGGCATCGAGGTTTTTGTATTCGCCGCGGGCGATGGTTACGTACAGGGTTTCATCCAGCCCTAAATCAACGGACTCAGTGGCACCTTTCCATACCCGTGCTGTGGTGAGTTTGTTGTCGGCGTCGTACAGCTTGTGGGTTTCAAAAAAGCGGAAGCCGTAATTGAGCAGGGACTGGGTGGCATCGGCGCGGGCTTCCTCGCTCTTGGTACCCAGTACGACACTGATCAGACGCATGCCATCACGTTTGGCGGAGGTCACCAGGCAATAACCGGCTGAATCGGTATGCCCGGTTTTTACTCCGTCCACGGACTCGTCGCGCCACAAGAGTTTATTGCGGTTGTATTGCGTGATGTCGTTGTAGGTGAACTGGCGTTCCGAGTACCATTGGTAGTATTCGGGAAACTCATCAATCAGGGCATGTGCGATACGCGCGATGTCGTGCGCCGTTGTGTAGTGCTCCTTGTCCGGCAGCCCGGTGCTGTTCATGAAATTGCTGTGCGTGAGGCCGAGCTCTTTGGCGTGGTGATTCATCAGGGCGGCAAAACTCGCTTCTGTGCCGGCGATATGTTCCGCCAGCGCGACGGTTGCATCATTGCCGGACTGAATGATCACGCCCTTTAACAGATCGGCAACAGTGACCTGGGTGTTGACTTCCACGAACATGCGCGAGCCCGGTGTGCGCCAGGCTTTTTCGCTGATGCGGACCTTGTCAGACAGCGCCAGGGAGCCGTTACGGATTTCCGTGAAAACCACATAAGCGGTCATCAACTTGGTTATGCTGGCCGGTTCCATCGGCTGGTCGGCATCTTTCTCCGCTATCGACTGACCGCTGTGGAAATCCTGCAGCAGGTAACTTTTCGCGCCAACAGCGGGTGCTTTGGGCACCGGCGTGGCGGCCTGACTCCAGGCGCTGATCATAAAACTGAAAACGAGGAACAACGAGTATAACGCTGGGATTTTTTTCATGGGCCTGAATGTCTTTTAATCAAGCGCCGCATTGTCGGCGCTTGCACAGGAATTTTCAATGCAGATTGAATCAGTCAATAACCACTCTGGGTGATTCGATACCTTGGTCAGCGAGAAATTGCGTAAGTTTATCAGCGGTTTCGACACTCGCCAGAGGGCCGATACGAACCCGGTAGATGGGTTTCCGGTTGGACATGCCTTCTCTGATCTGCAGATTGCCCGGTAGCTCAGTCGAGCTCAGCCGGGTTTTCAGGCGTTCCGCATTGCCGCGGCTGAGAAAGGCACCGACCTGCAGATAGAGGGAGGATTTATGTTCAGTGTTTTCATGTTCGGTGTTGTCAACTGCTTGTGTGGCGGCGACTTTGGGCTTACTGGGCAATACGCTGCGTCTGGCCGGTTCCGGGTTGTGTGAGCTCGGGTCGATGGTTTGTACCTCTACCAGTCCGGTACCTGTACCGAGAATGCCCAGTCTGGAGGCAGCGGCATAGGACAGGTCAATGATACGGTTGTCGTGAAAGGGTCCTCGGTCGTTGATTTTGACCATCACGCTTTTGCCGTTGCCCAGGTTGGTGATACGCGCATAGCAGGGTAATGGCAGTGTTTTGTGTGCCGCTGACATCTGGTACATGTCGTAGGGTTCGCCACTGGACGTGCGGTGGCCGTGGAACTTGGTGCCGTACCAGGAAGCGATGCCGCGTTCACTGTAACCCTTGCTGCTGGCAAGGGTGTGATAGCGCTTGCCGAGCACCACGTAAGAGTCCGGGTTGCCGTAACGGCTTTTGGCTTCGACGCGCGGGATGGCGTCTTTGACATCGGACACGTCTACAGCACGATCAGGTGCCCGGTCCTGGGATTGTGTGTAGCGACTGCTACTGCTGTGCTGGCTGGTTGAGCAGGCAGCCAGCAGTGTGGTGACGCACAGCACGGTCAATGGGGTTTTCCCCAATTTCATGTCGCTCTCCCATCAGCGCAGTAGATTGTTCCCAAGCCAGACAGGCTCCTAGGGTCGGCTTTTTTGGTAGGCATCCTGTATCGCTTCGCTCAGTTGATAGACCGCCATCGCGTATAGCGGGCTTCTATTATAGCGTGTAATGACGTAAAAGTTATTGCTTGTCAGCCAATACTCTGGACCATTACGCTGTTCAAATTCCAGCAACGCTACCGCCTGATCCACCTCCATGAGTGGCTCAGTGGTAATCCCCGCCTTGGCAAAATCACCCGCTGTTTTCTTGCCGGGTTTGATATTTTCGGATACCTGGGAGCTGGCCGCAGGGGAACCGCTGTTCACCCTGCTGGCGACGGGTTCGCCTAACTTCCAGCCGTGCCGGTGAAAATAGTTGGCAACACTGCCGATGATGTCGTCCATGTTTCCCCACAGATCGCGTTTGCCGTCTTCGCTGAAATCCACCGCATAGGCGCGGTAACTGGATGGTATAAACTGTCCGTAGCCCATGGCACCGGCGTAGGAGCCCTTGACCTTGGCGGCGTCGACGTCCTCTTCCCGTGACAGAATCAGGAACTGCTCCAACTCCGAACGAAAGAATTTGCTGCGCGGCGGGTATTCGAAAGCCAGGGTGGAGAGTGCATCAATGACGCGGTAGGAGCCGGTATTGGCACCATAACGGGTTTCCACACCGATGATGGCGACAATGATGGCAGCGTCCACGCCATAGGCCTGCTCCGCTCTTTTCAGGATGTCCTCGTTTTCCTTCCAGAAGCTGACGCCACCGTCAATCCGCTTTGGCTTAAGAAAAATATTGCGGTATTCATACCAGGGTTTGGTTTTTTCTGCCGGGCGGGAAATGGCCTCGAGGATGTCGTCGCGTTTTTTCGCCTGCGCAAACAGCGCTTCGAGTTCCGTACGGTCGAACTGGTGGCGTTCTGCCATTTCTTCGATGAACGCCTGAGCGTTCGCGTTATCCTGAAAGTCTCCCGCGCAACCCGGGCCGGCGGCCAGAGTCCCCAACAGACTCGCGAGCCATGCACCTAGATATTTTTTTTGTAACATCTGATTTCCTTAAGTAGCCAGCAGCTTCCTGTGTGTATGTATGGACATGAGGATACCGAAACCGGCCATCAGGGTCACCATTGATGTGCCTCCGTAACTGACCAGCGGAAGCGGCAGGCCCACGACCGGTAACAGGCCTGTCACCATACCGGTATTGACAATAAAATATATGAAAAATGTCATCGCCAGGCTACCGCCGAGCAGACGCCCGTAGGTATCCTGCGCCTGGGCGGCAATGTACAGGCTGCGAACAATAATGAAACTGTAAATCACCACTATCACGCCGATGCCGAACAGACCAAATTCTTCACCCAGCACAGCAAAAATAAAATCGGTGGAACGTTCCGGCAGGAATTCCAGATGGGCCTGCGTGCCGTTCAGCCAGCCCTTGCCGAACAGGCCGCCGGAACCGATGGCGATTTTCGATTGAATGATGTGGTAACCGGTGCCCAGCGGGTCCTGTTCCGGGTCGAGGAAAGTGATGACACGCTGGCGTTGATAGTCGTGCATGAAATGCCACAGCAGCGGGGCACCCGCGGTGGCTAACAGGCCCAGACCGCCTAACAGTTTCCACGACAGGCCGGCCAGGAACAGGACAAAAAAACCTGCACTGGCAATCAACAGCGAAGTACCGAGATCTGGCTGTACGGCGATCAGTAAGACCGGTGCCACAATCAGGGCGCCGGCGATAAGCAGTCTCGGATAGGTGGGCGGCAGACGCTTGTCGGACAGGTACCAGGCCACCATCATGGGCACCGCAAGTTTCATCATTTCGGACGGCTGGAAACGAACGAAACCCAGGTCCAGCCAGCGTTGCGCACCTTTGCCGACATCGCCCACCACCAGCACGGCAATCAGCAGCGTCAGTCCGAGTCCGTACAGCCAGGGTGTCCAGCGTTGCAGCCATTGAGGCCGCAGTTGGGCAACGACGACCATGCCGCCAAAGGCGATCCCCAGGCGAACAATCTGGCGGGCCACCAATTGATTGTCCCCTCCGGCCGAACTGTACAGCACAAACAGTCCCAGCGCCGAGATTGCCAGCAAGCCAAACAGCAAGGCCGCATCAAAGTGCAGAATATGCTGCCAGTCACGCTTGCTGGCATCTTCGCGGCTGGTGTCGAGTATTGTGCTCACGAGCGTTTTTCTACCAGATACTGGTCAAGAATGATGCGTGCAATCGGTGCCGCTACGGCGCTGCCACTGCCACCGTGTTCAATCACGACGGCAACGGCAATACGTGGTTTATCGATGGGAGCAAAGGCAATAAACAGGGAGTGGTCGTGCAGTTCCTTAGCCAGTTTGTCGGCTTCGTATTTTTCCTCTTGCTTGAGGCCGAAGACCTGGGCCGTGCCGGTTTTACCGGCAAACTCGAATTCACTATCTTTGCCGATTTTACGTGCCGTACCCCGTTTTCCATGCACGACTTCGCGCATGGCGGTAATCACGCTGGTCCAATGATGCAGGTCTTCAATGGGGGTATCCACCAGCGGTTCAACCGGCACAGGCGTCAGTTCGATGTCGTCATACTGCTGGGTTGAGGCGACAATGTGCGGTTTGAAACGCCGGCCATATTCTGACAGGGTTGCCGTGGCACTGGCCAGTTGAACCGGCGTGGTCAGCATGAATCCCTGGCCGATGCCGGTGATCAGGGTTTCGCCCGGGAACCAGGGCAGGTTGCGGGCCGCACGTTTCCATTGCCGGGAGGGCAGCAATCCCGGCAGTTCGCCGATGATATCGATGCCCGTACGTTCGCCAAAGCCGAACAGGGAGAGAGCGCTGTGCAGACGGTCGATGCCCATAGACAGGGCAAGGTCATAAAAATAAACATCGCAGGACTGCGCGATAGCAGTATTTAACTCGACTGTACCGTGTCCGCTGCGTTTCCAGTCCCGGTACTTACGCGCCTTGCCGGGCAGTCGATAAAAACCGGGGCAGTAGGTATGCGCGTGCTCGTTGATGATGCCCCGTTCCAGGCCGCCCAGGGCAACAAAAGGTTTCAGCGTGGAACCGGGCGGATACTGGCCGCGCAAGGCGCGGTTGAACAGGGGTTGTTCGTCGTCATCGCGCAGTGCCTGGTAGGTTTCGGTATCAATGCCGTTGACGAACAGGTTGGGGTCGTAGGTGGGCTGGCTGACAAATGCCAGTATGTCGCCGTTACTCGGGTCAATGGCGATGGCGGCACCGGCTTTCCCTTCGAAAGCCTGTTCGGCGACACTCTGCAGTTCCGCATCCAAGGTCAGGTACAGGTTTTCACCCGGTACCGGTGGGGTACGAACCAGGGTACGCAAAATGCGCCCTTCGGCATTGGTTTCTACCTGCCGGTAGCCGACAGTACCGTGCAGAACGTCTTCGTAAGTTCTTTCAATGCCCACTTTACCGATGTGCGTGGTGCCGCTGTAGTCGGATGCATCAATCCGCTGCAGATCACGTTCGTCAATGCGTCCGACATACCCCAGAGCGTGCACCGCCAGCGGACCGTGCGGATAATGCCGGGAAAGACCGGCGACAATATCCACGCCCGGGAAACGGTGGCGATTGATGGCAAATCGCGCGACTTCATCGTCACTGAGATGAAAGCGCAATGCCACGGGTTTGAACACCGGCGTGCGCTGGCGCAGTTTTTTAAAGCGTTTGCGGTCCACGTCACGGATGTTGACCAGCCTCGACAGGGCATCCAGCGTGGCGTCGATGTCGTGGATCTGTTCCAGTGTGAGTTCCAGTCGGTAGGATGGCAGGTTGTCTGCCAGGATCAAACCGTTACGGTCAAAAATCAGGCCGCGATTAGGTGGCAGTGGCAGGATCTTGATGCGGTTGTCATCGGACAGGGTAATGTAATGTTCATGAGCCAGCACCTGTAAATACACCAGTCGACCGATTAGCGCGGCAATTAACACGGCTGCAAATATCAGCGCCTGTACCGAGCGCTGCATGAACAGGTGGCTCTCGAACAGATAATCCTTGATAGTGACCCGTACCGGCATGAATTACTGCACCGAGAAATTGACGCGCAGGGCCGTCATCAAGCGGTACACCAGAGGCCATAGTGCCGCACCAATCAGGGATGGTAACCAGTAGCTCAACGGGCGCGTCGGACGGCCAATGATGCTGTCTATCCACAATGTCAACAACTGGTGCAAAATCAGCAGAGTCAGTACCGTAAGTGCCTGTTGCCACATGGGATAGATACGAATGCGCTGGTGCAGGCGCACGCAGATATAGGCGACCAGGCTGAGTGCCAGGGCGTGTTGTCCCAGCAGGGTGCCGGTCAGTACATCCAGAAATAGCCCGGCGATAAAGCCGGAACCGACGCTGACCCGGTAGGGTAGAGCCAGGCACCAGAAAATCAGTGTCAGGGCTACCCAGTCCGGGCGCAGGGTACGAAAACCGTCGGACAGGGGGATAATGGTCAGCAACATCGCTGCAGCGAAGGTCAGCAGAATGAAAGTGCCGCCGTGGTGCCGGGTCAGGTTCATGCGTCGCTGTTGCCGGTTTTGTCCGTTGTCGAGGGTGACGGAGGGGGAGGAGGGCCCTCCAGTTCCGGTGGCCAGACCACCAACACTTCCCGGCTGCGATCCAGCAGTGCCCGCGGACGCGCCGTAACATGTGAAAAAGCGCGCCCTGGGTCCTGTTCCACGTCGATGACTTCGGCGACCGGGTATCCGGGTGGAAAACGCCCACCAAGCCCCGAGGTAACCAGCAGATCGCCCACCCTGATGTCCGCGTTATCGGGTATGTGGGGCAGTTCCAGGCGGTCAATGGTGCCGGTGCCCAGCGCAATGGTACGCAGGCCGTTGCGATTAACCTGCACCGGGATGGCGTGGCTGGGGTCAGTGATCAGCATGGCGGTGGAGGTGAAGGGGCCGACATGGATAAGCTGTCCCATCACGCCCTGGCTGTCCAGCAGCGGCTGACCTTCGAAGAGGTGATCGAGTGTGCCTTTGTTGAGTTCAATCTGATGGCGGTAGGGATCCATATCCACAGAAAGCAGTCCGGCAATCAGCATGGGACGTTTGCCGACCTGGAAGGATGAATCGAGCAGTGCCCGCAGGCGCCTGTTTTCGGCTTCCAGCGCTTCCAGTTTTTGCAGCTGGGTATTCAGTACCAGCTGCTGGGTACGCAGGCTGGCATTTTCTTCCTGCAGTTCACGCCGGGTGGACAGTGATTCACGGAACCATTCACTGGTCGAGCGGGGCAGGTCAACGAGCCATTGCAGCGGATACACCAGTACCGAAAGCCCACCCCGCACGCTGTCGAGATGGTGCTCGCGGTGATCAACAGTCATAAACCCGATGGAAAGCAATACCAGGCCCACTAAACGGGCGAAAAGCGGTGGGCCTGCTGTAAAAATCTGCTTAATAGCGCTACCTCGTGAACCTTACTCGACGGCAAATACATCGCCGCCCCGCTCGTCGAGCAATTCGAGCGCTCGGCCCCCACCACGCGCCACGCAGGTCAGCGGGTCATCGGCAACGACAACCGGTAAACCGGTCTCTTCCATGATCAGGCGATCCAGATCTCTGAGCAGTGCACCGCCGCCGGTGAGTACGATGCCGCGTTCGGCGACATCGGCGCCCAGTTCCGGTGGTGTCTGTTCCAGGGCGGTCTTGACGGCACCAACGATGCCGGCCAGCGGTTCCTGCAGGGCTTCCAGGATTTCGTTACTGTTCAAGGTGAAGCTGCGTGGTACACCCTGGGCCAGGTTACGGCCTTTGACTTCGAGTTCTTTCATTTCGGCGCCCGGATACGCGGATCCGATCGCCTGTTTGATACGTTCGGAGGTGGCTTCCCCGATCAGAGTGCCATAATTCCGGCGCACATAATTGACAATAGCTTCATCGAAACGATCACCGCCAATGCGTACCGATGACGAGTAGACGATACCGTTCAGTGAAATGACCGCCACTTCCGAGGTGCCGCCGCCGATATCCAGCACCATGGAGCCGCGTGCCTCGTCAACCGGCATGCCGGCACCGATAGCCGCGGCCATGGGTTCTTCAATCAGGTACACTTCACGCGCACCTGCGCCAGCCGCCGATTCCTTGATGGCGCGGCGCTCGACCTGGGTGGATCCGCACGGCACGCAGATCAGTACCCGCGGGCTGGGACGGAAAAAACGCGCTTCATGCACTTTATGGATAAAATGCTGCAGCATTTTTTCGGTGACGGTGAAATCAGCGATCACGCCTTCTTTCAAAGGTCGAATCGCGGTGATATTGCCGGGAGTACGCCCGAGCATGGCCTTCGCCTCGGCACCCACCGCAGAGATGCTTTTAGGTCCACCGGGGCCGCGATCCTGACGAATGGCGACCACCGAGGGTTCATCGAGCACGACACCCTGACCGCGTACGTAGATCAGGGTGTTGGCGGTACCCAGATCAATGGATAAATCGTTGGAGAACATCCCCATCAGACTTCTGAACATGGAGCGTTGAATCCCTGACATTATTTAAAGGCCTGTAATCTAACAACGAGGGGGATTTTGGGCAAGCAAATAACCCGTCTATTGCAGGAATGAATTGGAGATTCATGCAACTGGGCGGTCAGTTGTGCTACCTTTCGCGTCTCCCACAACCGTCAATCGAGATCAGCACCATGTCGTTGGATACAGAGGCTGTCAGAAAGATCGCTCACCTCGCGCGTTTGGGTGTGGAGGAAAGTGAAAACGAACTCTATGCCCGTAATCTGTCCGATATCCTGTCATTTATTGAGCAGCTCAACGCTGTGGATACCCGGGGTATCGAGCCCATGGCGCATCCATTGGACGCCAGTCAGCGTCTGCGTGCCGATGAGGTTTCCGAAACGGATCGACACGAACAATTCCAGCGGATTGCACCCAAAGTCGGGGCCGGCCTGTATCTGGTGCCGAAAGTCATTGAATATTAGTGACGAGGTACACACTAGCCCATGTATCAAAAGACGATTGCTGAACTGGCTGCCGGCCTGCGCGCTGGTGAGTTTTCCAGTGAAGAACTGACCCGAAGCTATCTCGATCGTATTGAAAAGCACGATGAGAAATTGAACAGTGTCCTGACTCTGACCGCGTCTGCGGCGCTGGAAGCGGCGAAAGCGGCTGATAAGCGATTGAAAAACGGTGATGCCACGATGCTGACGGGCATCCCATACCTGCACAAGGACATATTCTGCACCCTGGGCGTGCGCACCAGTTGTGGGTCACGCATGCTGGATAACTTCGAGGCGCCTTATGACGCCACCGTCACCGCTCAGCTGAAAGAGGCCGGTGCTGTCATGCTGGGCAAAACCAACATGGATGAGTTCGCCATGGGGTCGTCCAACGAGACCAGTTTCTATGGCCCGGTTAAAAATCCCTGGGACCTGGAACGTGTACCGGGCGGTTCCTCGGGCGGTTCGGCCGCCGCGGTGGCCGCGCGTCTGGCACCGCTGGCCACCGGTACCGATACCGGCGGCTCGATTCGCCAGCCAGCTGCCTTGTGCGGGGTTACCGGCATCAAACCGAGCTACGGCCGTGTGTCGCGTTTCGGTATGATTGCCTTTGCCTCCAGCCTGGATCAGGGCGGTCCTTTTGCGACCTGTGCAGAGGACGCTGCGCATATGCTGGAAGCCATGTCAGGCTTTGACCGGCGTGATTCCACCAGCATCGATCGGCCCGTCGATCACTACGCGGAGGGGCTGGCTGAGGATTTGTGCGGTCTGAAAATAGGCCTGCCCAGAGAGTATTTTGGTGAAGGTCTGGATGCCCGGGTGGGTGCTGCCGTTGAAGCCGCTATTGAGGAATACAGAACACTGGGTGCTGAGGTGAGGGAAATCAGTCTGCCCAATGCGTCGCTGGCAGTACCTGCCTATTATGTCGTGGCGCCGGCGGAATGCTCATCCAATCTGTCACGTATGGACGGTGTGCGTTTCGGTTACCGCTGCGATAATCCCAGGGATCTTGAAGATCTATATACACGTTCGCGTGGTGAAGGCTTCGGTGCCGAGGTGAAGCGGCGCATTATGGTGGGCACCTATGCCTTGTCTGCCGGCTACTACGATGCGTATTACCTCAAGGCGCAACAGGTACGGCGTATGATCCGTGACGATTTCGTCAGGGCATTTGAAGACGTCGATATCATTATGGGTCCGGTCACGCCCACGACGGCGTTTAAACTGGGTGAAAAAGCGGACGACCCGGTGACCATGTACTTATCGGATACCTACACCATTGCCGTGAACCTGGCGGGATTGCCGGCTATGTCAGTGCCGGCCGGCATGGCAGAGGGTCTGCCGGTCGGGTTGCAGTTGATCGGCAACTATTTTGACGAAGGACGCCTGCTGAATGCGGCGCACAAGTTTCAGCAGGTCACCGACTGGCATACACGCATGCCGGCGGGATTTGAATAAGATGAAATGGGAAGTTGTCATCGGCCTGGAGATACACGCCCAGCTGGCCACCAAAAGCAAGATTTTTTCCGGCGCCTCAACCGCCTACGGCGCTGCGCCCAATACCCAGGCCTGTGCCGTTGATCTGGGTCTGCCGGGGGTGCTGCCGGTCTTGAATGCCGGCGTGGTGAGCATGGCGGCCAAATTCGGTCTGGCGACACACTCAGCGGTGGCAAAGCGTTCGGTGTTTGCGCGCAAGAACTATTTTTATCCCGACCTGCCCAAGGGATACCAGATTAGTCAGTTCGAGTTGCCGATTGTGCACGACGGCTATATCGATATCGACCTCGAAAACGCTGAAACCAGGCGCATCGGTATCACCCGTGCTCATCTGGAAGAGGACGCAGGAAAATCCCTGCACGAAGACTTCCACGGTGAGACCGGAATCGATTTGAACCGTGCCGGTACGCCATTACTGGAAATCGTCTCTGAACCGGATATGCGTTCTGCCAGGGAAGCGGTTGCTTACATGAAGAAAATCCATGCCCTGGTGCGATACCTGGGTATCTGTGACGGCAATATGCAGGAAGGTTCGTTTCGTTGTGACGCCAATGTTTCGATACGCCCCAAGGGGCAGGAAGCGTTTGGCACCCGTGCAGAGATCAAAAACATCAACTCGTTCCGTTTTGTCGAACGTGCCATCAACTATGAAATCGAGCGTCAGATCGATGTCATCGAAGGTGGTGGTGAGGTGGTGCAGGAAACCCGTCTTTACGACGCGGACAGGGACGAAACCCGTTCCATGCGCAGCAAGGAAGAAGCCAACGACTACCGTTACTTTCCGGACCCGGATCTGTTGCCACTGGAGATGGATCAGGCATTTATCGATGCAGTGGAAAAAACACTGCCTGAACTTCCGGATGCAAAGCGTGATCGCTTCATACAGGCGTACGACCTGTCCCGTTACGATGCCAGCGCATTAACGGCCAGTCGTGAACTGGCGGATTTCTTTGAGTGCACGGTCGAGGCGGCCGGCGGCGAAGGTAAACTGTCTGCCAACTGGGTGATGGGAGAGCTGTCGGGTCTGTTGAACAAGGAAGGCAGGGATATCAGCACAAGCCCGGTCAGTCCTGAACGCCTGGGCGGCATGTTGCAGCGTATCAAGGACGGCACCATCTCCGGAAAAATTGCCAAGCAGGTCTTCGAGGCCATGTGGAACGACGAGGGTGATGCAGATGCCATCATTGAGAAAAAAGGTCTGAAACAGATTACCGATACCGGTGCTATCGAAAAAATCGTTCGGGACGTGCTGGACGCAAACCCCAGGCAGGTCGAGCAGTATAAGGGGGGTCAGGAAAAACTGCTGGGCTTCTTTGTCGGGCAGGTGATGAAAGCCACCCAGGGCAAGGCGAATCCCGGCGAGGTCAACAAGATTCTAAAGGGACTGCTCTCCGCTTAGCTCGATTTCTCACCTTGTGAGAAATGCCGGCTAGATTTCCAGCTGCACCTGTTCGGCTTTGCCGTCTTTCAGCCGGAAACCGCGCATCTCCAGTACACCTTTGGTATTTAGAGAGACGATAACGTAGAGCGCGTCGGGATAACCAGCCTGATCCAGGTCGGTAGCAGAAGGTTCTGCCGCGCTGTGTGGGTGCGAATGATAAATGCCGAACAGTTCTTCGTTCTGTTCACGTATATTTCGCAGCGCGTCGATCTGGCTCTCAGGGTCCATGGCAAAAAGCCGTTGTGGCTGGTCGGAGACATTGGGGACCGGGATACAGCGTTGTGGTCGACCCTGTTTGGCGGTAATCAGGCCGCAGACTTCCGCATCCGGGGAGGTTTGAGCCTGGTGCAGAATACGGTTAACCAAATGTCTCGGCAGGATGATTCTTTCCATGGTCTAACTATAACCAGCTTTGGGACCCACGTGTACCCTGCCCCGATAGAACAGCATAGAATATAGCTACGGAAGACACGGAAACAAACGATAAAAATTTTCGCTGTTTTTCGTGGCTATATATATTCCGGAGAAGAAAGGTATAAGCCGTGAACTTCGGGCTGGGTGATTACGCGGGAGCCGATTTATCCTGGTGACCGCACACCGGACAGGCCGGATCCCTGGTCAGTTTCAGGCTGCGCCACTCGTGGTACAGACCATCAAAGATCAACAGCCGGCCGCAGAGTGGCTCACCAAGGTCGAGAAGAACCTTAATGGCTTCCAGTGCCTGAAGGCTGCCGATAACGCCTACGATGGGCGAAACAATACCGTTGTCGGTACAGGTCTGATCGGGTTCTTCGCTTTCTTTATACAGGCAGCGATAGCAGGGGCTGTCCGCCCGTTGCGGCAAAAAAACGGACAACTGTCCTTCCATGCGGATCGCCGCGCCTGAAACCAGAGAGGTCTGATGTGTCACGCAGGCTTCATTGATCGCAAAACGAGTGGCAAAATTATCACTGGCATCAATCACCAGATCGGCCTGTTTTACCAGCCCGGCGAGCTGTTCATCGCTGACGCGGGCGTGCAGCGTGGTGACCTGAATATCCGGATTCAGTTCAGCCAGTGTATCTTTCGCAGAGTCTACTTTAGGGCGGCCAAGATCCTTGCTATGGTGCAGAATCTGGCGCTGCAGATTGGATAAGTCCACTTCATCGTTATCGGCAATGGTGATATGGCCGATGCCGGCGCTAGCCAGATAGATAGCAGCCGGAGACCCCAGTCCCCCTGCCCCTACAATCAAAACGTGCGCGCCCAGCAGTTTCTGCTGACCTTCGTAACCGATCTGGGGCAGCATGATTTGCCGACTGTAGCGGAGCAGTTGTTGATCATCCATGGCGCTAAGATACCGGCACAGGCCTAAAAAAAACAGCCACGGAAAAGCACGGAAATTATTTTTCCGTGTATTTCCGTGGCTGTTTAATTAAATAGTACTGCCTGAGTCTTCAGGTTCTCAAAGGTATTTGCGCCAGTAGTCGGGCCGTTCATCCCGGCAGCCGTGGCTCTTGCAGCGATAACAGCGCATGAAAATATCGCGCGTGCTGTGGTCCTGGTCACGTGTAATGTTCAGGCTTTCGAGTTCGTTCTCTTCTGTGTAATAGTGCAACGCACGCTTCAGTTTGGATAGCAGGCTGTTGTCCAGATGAAAACCCAACTCGAATAACAGCTCTTCTACGACACGTAGACAAATCTGGCTGAGGTCGTAACTGATATGGATGGTATTGCGGGCGCGGCCCTGAATCGAAGCACTGATAATCCCCTCAACATCAGCGAGTACCAGCACGGCACTTCGCGCTTGCTGCGGGTCCGGGTGCGGATTTCGAAAGCCGATTTCCCGGTGTTTGACGGGGTCCGGGTATGGTCGATCCATATGCAAAGCCTATACGAAAAACACAAGTGATGCGAGCCGGCGCTCAGGCGGGTTTCTGCGCGCAGCTGACCCGCTCCAGTCCGGCCAGGTCCAGCGCCGTTGTGATATTTATAAAATGTATATTATTCAATAGTTTGTTAAGTTTTTTCGCTTGATCCATGCCGTGTTCGAGAACAATCCAGCCACCTGGTTTCAGAACCCGCGGCGCATCTATAATCAGACTTCTCAGGTCATTCAGACCTTGCGGGCCGGATGTCAGTGCGGTTGCCGGTTCAAAGCAGACATCGCCCTGCTGAAGATGTGGGTCCTGATCGGCGATATACGGGGGGTTGGCGACCATGGCGTCTAAGGACTGATCGGCCAGCGCCTTGTTCCAGTCAGCGTTTATACAACACAGATTGTCGACATCGAGACGTTGGGCATTGTGTTGTGCCAGCTTTACACACTGAAACGATCGATCGATAGCATAAAGTCTCCAGTTTCTTCGTTCATGTGCCAGTGCAATGGCAATGGCACCACTGCCGGTACCGAGGTCGGCGACCCGCAGGGTCTCGTTTTCCGGCAACAGGGCCAACGTGCGTTCGACCAGCAGTTCGGTTTCAGGGCGTGGGATCAGGCTGTCCGGGGTGACTGCAAAATTCAGTGACCAGAATTCACGCCGTCCGGTGAGATAGGCGACCGGCTGGCCTGCGGCGCGTTGCCGAATCATGTTAAGGAACTGTAATTCCTGATCCTGACTGAGTTCGGTTTCCGGCCAGGTATGCAGATAAACGCGCGGCTTGTTCAGGACATGCGCTAACAGTACCTCGGCATCCAGTCCTGCCTGATCGTGCATGTGCAACTGACTAATGGCCTGTTTCAGCGCCTGTACAAGCGTAGTCACTGATGCGCTAGTGCTCTATCCATGTGATAAAGCTGAATCCGTAATTATCACATGGATAGAGCACTAGTTATTGCTGCAAATTGAGTGCGGCCAGGCGGTCTGCCTGATCTTCTCTCTGCAACGGGTCTATGACACCGTCGAGTGCGCCCTGCATGACATCTTCGAGCTTGTAGAGCGTCAGGTTGATGCGGTGATCCGTGACACGGCCTTGCGGGAAGTTGTAGGTACGAATACGCTCTGAGCGGTCTCCGCTGCCAACCAGGTTGCGCCGTGTTTCTGTTTCTTCAGTGCGGCGTTTTTCATCTTCAGCGGCCTGCATGCGTGCTGCCAGCAGGGACATTGCGCGGGCGCGGTTCTTGTGCTGAGAGCGCTCGTCCTGGCATTCCACCACAATGCCGGTCGGCAGGTGAGTGACACGCACTGCAGAATCCGTTTTGTTGATGTGCTGTCCACCGGCGCCGGAAGCACGGTAGGTATCCACTTTGAGGTCGGCGGGGTTGATTTCGATCGCTTCCTGCTCTTCGGCCTCCGGCAGTACCGCCACGGTCGCTGCCGAAGTGTGAATACGCCCCTGGGATTCGGTTTCCGGAACACGCTGCACACGGTGCGCGCCGGATTCAAACTTGAGCTTCGCATACACGTTCTGACCGCTGACGCGTGCTATAATTTCCTTGAAGCCACCGTGTTCACCTTCACTCTCACTGAGAATCTCGACAGTCCAGCGCTGTGATTCTGCAAAACGTGAATACATGCGGAACAGGTTGCCGGCAAAAATCGCTGCTTCATCACCGCCGGTACCGGCGCGGATTTCCAGGTATGCATTTTTGTTGTCGTTGGGGTCCCTGGGTAGCAGGTGGGTTTGCAGTTCGAGTTCCAATCCTTCCCTGTGCAGCTGTGCTGCTGCCAGTTCTTCGCTGGCCATGGCGCGCAATTCCGGGTCAGGGTCGTTGAGCAGTTCCTGTGCAGACTGTTCGTCCTGCTGAGATTTTTGCAGGGCTTCAAAACAGTTCACCACCGGTTTAAGTTGCGAGTACTCAACCGATAGATCACGGAAGCGCTTGATGTCAGCGATGACATCCGGATCAGCGAGTAATGCGCTCACTTCCTGGGCACGTTCCACGATAGTTTCCAGTTTGCGTTCCAGTGAAGGGTTCACGTCAATCTTTCTGCAGCTTGAACAGTTCGAGAGCCGCCTGCAGCAGCTCGGTATTTCCACATTCCGCCGCTTGGCGGATTTGCACGCTGGGTTGGTGGATCAGTTTATTGGTCAGGGTGTGGGCGAGAAACTCCAGTACCTGCTGTGGATCCTTGCCGTTTGCCAGCATGTTCCGCGCTTTTTCCAGTACTGCATCGCGTTGCCGCTCGGCTTGTTGCCGGTAATCTCTGATAGTGGAAACAGCACCCTGCGCGCGCAACCAGGCCATGAAGCGCTCGACCTGAACGTCGATGATTTCTTCGGCCTGCAGAGCTGCCTGTTGCCGCGATTTCAGGTTCTCCTGAATCACTTCCTGCAAGTCATCCACTGTATACAGGTAAATATCTTCAAGTTCAGCGATTGCCGGATCGATATCGCGCGGAACAGCGATGTCGACCATAAATACCGGCCGGTGTTTACGGTGCTTGAGTGCTTTTTTTACCATCGCCTTGTTGAGGATTGGCTCGCTGCTGGCTGTGGCGGAAATAATTATGTCGGCTTCGGCCAGGTGGGCGGGGATTTCATCCAGAGAAATGCCGTAACCATTGAAAGTCGTCGCCAGGCAGTGCGCGCGTTCCTGGGTTCGATTCGCGACGATCAGACGCCCCAGCTTCTGATCGCTCAGGTGTCGGGCGGTCAGTTCGATGGTTTCACCGGCACCGATCAGCAGGGCAGTATGCTCGTTGAAACCACTGAATATCTGTCGTGCCAGACTGACTGCCGCGAAAGCCACGGAAACCGGGCTTTCGCCGATGGCGGTATCGGTGCGGATCTGTTTGGCGACTGAGAAGGTGTGCTGGAACAAACGACTTAACACAGCGTCCAGTGTGCCGGCATCGTCGGCAGCCTGATAGGCTTCTTTCATCTGGCCAAGAATCTGTGGTTCACCGAGAATCATCGAATCCAGTCCGCCGGCAACACGCAGCAGATGACGAACTGCGTCGTTATCGGGAAAGCTGTACAGGTGGGGGTGTATCGTGGCTGGATCCAGTCGGTGAAAGCGGGCCAGCCAGTCAGTCAGGATCTCAACACGCTCATCCTGCAGTCCGCAGTACAGCTCTGTGCGGTTGCAGGTGGATAGAATGGCCGCCTCACTGACGGAGGGCAGTGCGACCAGGTCCCGCAGCGCATCGGCGATATGTTCGCCAGTGAAGGCGACCCGCTCCCGTAATTCGACGGGTGCCGTACGATGATTAATGCCAAGCGCAATCAGGGACATAAAGGCACATTTATAAATACAAACAGGAAATTCTGAGGTATGGTCGCGCTGAATACAAGCCAGCATGGCAGGTTACTGTAGCTTACGAAAACTTTGCCGTATAGTGACATGATGAATAAAAGGTGGACCGAATACTGGACAAGATGATTGATTTTAGCTGTAAAAGTGTAAATCTCCGTGCTTCTCTGCCCGTTTTTGTGATCCTGCTGCTGGCCGCGTGCGCCCAGCCGGTGGTCAAGGACGAACCCGGGGAGAAGGTCTCCGCTCCCGCAGCGGTTGAGCCTGAGCCCGATTCCAGGGAGTTGTCAGTGCAGCCTGTGCCAAAGCAGGAGCAACTGACCTCTCCCTTGTTATACAGTATGCTGCTCGGAGAAATTGCCGGGCAGCGCGGGCGGCTGGATGTTTCCGGAGCCAGTTACCTGGAGGCGGCGCGACAAAGTAACGACCCACGCATCGCGGAACGTGCCCTGAAGATTTCCGTGTACGCCAAAAAACCGCAGCTGGCATTGCAGGCAGCGCGCCGCTGGGTAGAGCTGGCGCCCGGGAACCTCGAGGCCCGGCAGTCGCTGGCGGTGCTGGCATTACGTACCGACAATCAGCAGGAAGCGCTGGAGCAGTTTGAGTATTTGCTGCAACAGAGCCAGGGCGAGGGCGACGACCCCTACCAGTCCCTGCTGGCACTGATGGCACGGGAACCGGACCAGCAGCGTGCCCTGGAAATGATGAAGCAGCTGGTTGCCTTGCGTCCACAGGACCCAGGGGCGCATTTTGCTTATGCACGTCTGGCAGTGCACGCCAAGAACCAGCCGCTCGCGGAGCAGGAGGTTGAGCGTTCTCTGCAGCTGCGCCCCGACTGGACGCAGGCACTGATTCTGCAGGCGCAGATTCATCTTGAGCAGGGCCGGGGTGAGCTCGCCCGCCAACGGCTGTATGCAGCGTTACAGCGTAAGCCGAAAGATGCTGATCTGCGCCTGGCTTATGCACGTCTGCTGGTGGATCTGGACGACTTTGATGGCGCACGTGCTGAGTACAGCACGTTGCTTAAACAGCAGCCCGATAACGGTCAGGTTCTTTATTCACTGGCGCTTCTGGCGCTTGAAGCCAACCAGTTGGAAGATGCTCAGAATTTTTTCGAGAAGCTGGTAGCGCTGGATTATCAGACGCAGCAGGCCTATTACTACCTGGGTGCCATCGCCGAAGAACAAAACAACAGGTCGCGCGCCTTGCAGTGGTATCAGAAGGTTGAACAAGGTGACCACTGGATCGAAGTGCAGATCCGCATCGCCCGGCTGGAAGCGCAGGGGGATGATGTCGGGGCTGCCCGCGAGCGCCTGCGTAAGCTGCGCCTTGGCCACCCTGCTCAGGCGCAACGCCTGTTCCTGGTGGAAGGCGATATTCTGACACAGCTTGGACGCTACCAGGAAGCCTACACCTTATACAGCCAGTATCTGGACACACAGCCGGACGATTCCGAAATTCTATACGCTCGTGCGCTCACCGCCGAAAACCTTGATCGGCTTGATGAGGCTGAGCGTGATTTTCGCAAGGTATTGCAGCAGGACCCGGAAAATACACGGACCTTGAATGCCCTGGGCTATACGCTTGCCGATCGTACCGGGCGTTACCAAGAGGCTCTGGTCTACGTGCAAAAGGCATTCACCCAGACACCCGATGATCCAGCCGTCATCGATAGCATGGGTTGGGTGCTGTATCGTCTCGGGCGTTTGCAGGAAGCGCGTGATCACCTGCAGAAAGCCTATGACATGACAGCGGACGGTGAAATTGGTGCACACCTGGGTGAGGTCATGTGGGCGATGGGTGATAAGAACGCCGCCCGTGCCGTCTGGGATAAGGCGCGCAGGGATTCGCCCGGCAACGCTGTTCTGGAAGAGACGCTCAGGCGCTTATCACCCTGATTTCGTCTATCGCATTTTTTAAATGAGTTCTATGGCAATCACGCGCTGGGTCTGGCTGGCCGGTTTTCTTGTCCTGAGCGGTTGCGCTACCCGCCCACCGGTTTCCCCGGCGGATTCGGAGGCAAGCTGGCTGGCCCACCAGGCCGTACTTGAAACCCTGACCCATTGGAGGGTCCAGGGACGGATCGCCGTGCGCACCGATAGCGAGGGCTGGAGTGCCCATTTTGACTGGAAACAGCGCGGTGAGGATTACCGGATTCGTGTACGTGGTCCGTTCGGGCAAGGGGCCGTGGAATTACACGGCAATGATCTGGGGGTGTGGCTGAAGCGTGCTGACCAGCCGCCCGTTTTTGCACTGAATCCCGAAGCCCTGCTCGAGCGGGAAACCGGCTGGCAGCTGCCGGTGGCAGGCCTCAGTTCCTGGCTGCGTGGCTTGCCGGTACCAGGCGGGCAGCCGAATATTGTCTGGGATACGCAAGGCCGTCTGCTGAAAATCGAGCAAAATGGCTGGCAGATCAGTTACAGTCGTTACCTGGTGCAGAGTGATTTGCAGTTGCCGGAGAAGTTGCGGATGCAGCGTGATTCCCTGCAGGTCAAATTTATCATCGATGTCTGGCAGACATCGTGAGCGGGGCCGTCACGGGCCGGCCTTGGCCCGCACCCGCCAAGCTTAACCTGTTCCTGCATGTCACCGGCCGTCGCGCGGATGGTTACCATGAATTGCAGACGGCCTTTCAGTTTCTCGATAGGGGTGATGCGCTGTGGTTCGAGGTGACAGATGGCGGTGGCATCGAACTCGAGTGTGGTTTGCCGGGCATTCCTGCTGATCAGAACCTGATTGTTCGCGCGGCCCGGCGTCTGGCTGATCACACCGGCTGTTCCCAGGGAGCGCGGATACAGGCTGAGAAGCGTTTACCCGTGGGTGGTGGGCTGGGTGGTGGAAGTTCGGATGCGGCAACCACGCTGGTGGCGCTGAATGTCCTGTGGGGACTGGGGCTGGATGCCGATGAGTTGGCCTGGCTCGGCTTGCAGTTGGGCGCCGACGTACCGGTGTTTGTTCGCGGGGCAGCCGCCTGGGCAGAGGGTGTGGGCGAGAAACTGACCCCCCTCCCGGAGCTCGTGGAGCCCTGGTACCTGGTCGTGTATCCTGCGGTAAGCGTATCAACTGCTGAGATTTTTTCCGATCCGGAATTGACACGCAGCACACACCCCCTCAAAATACCCGCCTTTCTCTCGGGCGCAGGGGTTAACTACCTGGAGCCGGTGGTTGTGCGGCGCTATCCGGAAGTAGGTAAGGCACTGAATTGGCTTTCAAAACATCAACCTGCACGGATGACTGGGAGTGGTGCCTGTGTGTTTGCTGCGTGTAAAGATCGTCACCAGGCGGAATCCATTCTGAAGCAGCTGCCAGTCCCCTGGACGGGATTTGTGTCTCGCGGCTGTAACCGTTCCCCGTTGCTGGAGAGGCTGGAACAGCGGCACATATAGGGTTTTATTGGGGCGTCGCCAAGCGGTAAGGCACTGGGTTTTGATCTCAGTATGCGCAGGTTCGAATCCTGCCGCCCCAGCCAAAGTTGAACAAGGTTGCGTTATCACCGGGCCGGTTTTGCTCGGACAACTACGGGTAGCAATAGCATGAAAGGCATTCCTCCATCGGACGCAGACGATTCCCTGATGGTGTTTTCGGGTAATGCCAACCCGCCATTGGCGCAGTCGATCGCCAACCACTTGCGAATGCACCTGGGCAAGGCGGTGGTCAGCCAGTTCAGTGATGGCGAGATTATGGTCGAGATCATGGAAAACGTTCGTGGTCGAGACGTTTTCGTGGTGCAACCCACCTGTGCGCCGACCAATAACAATTTGATGGAATTGCTGGTCATGGTGGATGCCCTGCAGCGCGCCTCAGCGGCCCGTGTCACCACGGTGATTCCTTATTTCGGTTATGCGCGCCAGGACCGGCGTCCACGCTCCGCCCGCGTGCCGATTACCGCCAAGGTCGTTGCGCAGATGATTGGTAACGTTGGTGCGGACCGGGTCTTGACGGTGGATCTGCACGCGGACCAGATACAGGGCTATTTTGATGTGCCGGTCGACAATGTCTACGCCTCACCGATTCTGTTGGGTGATGTGTGGCGTCAGAAGTATCCGAATATTATCGTAATATCGCCGGATGTCGGTGGTGTGGTCCGGGCACGGGCGTTGGCCAAACGTCTGGACGATGCCGAACTGGCTATCATCGACAAGCGCCGGCCGAAAGCCAATGTAGCCAAGGTCATGAATATCATCGGCGAAGTCGAGGGGCGTAGCTGTGTATTGGTGGACGACCTGGTCGATACCGCCGGCACCTTGTGCCAGGCCGCCAAAGCGCTTAAGGAGCAGGGCGCTGAACGTGTCGTGGCGTATTGTACGCATCCGGTACTGTCGGGTGATGCCATCAAGAATATAGCTGACTCGCAACTCGACGAGCTGGTGGTGACGGATAGTATTCTCTTGCGCCCCGATGCGCAGGCCTGCCCGCGTATCCGCCAGTTGAGTATCGCCGAAATGCTGGCCGAAGCGATTCGCCGTATCAGTTGCGAAGAGTCTCTCAGCTCGATGTTTATGGATTAAGATTTCGGGTTCGGTGCCCTGGGCGTCGAACCTTGTGGTCTCCTCTGGTCGCGGAGGAGTTGTTTATGCAAACTGGAGTAAGTGGTATGTCAATTTTTGAACTCGAAGCAGAGTCACGCTCAGACATGGGGAAGGGTGCGAGCCGCCGCCTGCGTCGTGACGGCAAAGTGCCCGCTGTCATCTATGGTGGTGGAGAGGACCCGCAGTCCATTACGCTGGTACACAGCGAAATTCTGAAACGTCTGGATCACGAAGCTTTCTATTCACACATTCTGACCGTCAATGTCGATGGCAAGCCCGGTAATGCGGTATTGCGTGATATGCAGCGCCACCCGGCGAAGCCGATTATCATGCACATGGACTTCCAGCGTGTCGACGAGAGCAAGCCGATTCGTGTGCACGTGCCGTTACACTTTATCGGTGAAGATGTGGCGCCCGGTGCCAAGGCCGGTGGGCTGATTACTCACGAACTCATCGAAGTGGCGCTGGATGTGTTGCCCCGGCATTTACCGGAATTCATCGAAGTGGATGTTTCCGCTCTCGAGGTGGGTGAATCACGGCACCTGTCAGATCTCCCGCTGCCGGAAAGCGGCAGCCTGGTTGAGCTGGCGCGTGGTGAAGGACACGATTTGCCTGTTGTTTCTATCCACGTACGTCGCGGAGGTGGTGAGACTGAAGAGGGTGAAGCAGTCGAAGGCGGTGAAGCAGCCGCTGAAGGCGAAAGCTGATCCTGCTGGCCGGTGCCGGCTATTCAGCTCATTGTCGGACTCGGGAACCCAGGTTCCGAATACGAACCAACCCGGCATAACGCCGGGTTTTGGTTTGTAGATGAACTGGTGCAGCGTTGCGGGCAGAGATTCCGCTCCGAACAGCGATCTCAGAGTGAAGTGGCGCGCTGTCTGCTGGACGGCAACGAGTGCCGCCTGCAGAAACCAATGACCTTTATGAACCGCAGCGGCCAGGCAGTCGGCGCACTGGCGCGGTTTTTTAAAATCCCGCCGCCGCAGATCCTGATAGTTCACGACGAGCTGGATCTGCCACCCGGTACCATCAGGCTTAAAAAGGGCGGTGGTCATGGTGGCCATAACGGTTTGCGTGATTTGATCAGTCATCTGGGCAGTAAGGATTTTCACCGTTTGCGTGTGGGCATCGGTCATCCCGGGCACCGGGACCAGGTCGTGGACTATGTGCTCCGAAAACCGTCAAAGGAAGATCGCCGTCAGATAGATGACGCTATCTATGATGCGCTGAACGTGATGCCGGATGTGGTAGAAGGGAAGTTTGAGCTCGCCATGAATTCACTGCATGTCCGGAAATAAAGTTAAAGGGGAACAGGTTTCAAATCTGTTCCCTGCACTATTTGGATTAAAACATTATGGGATTTAAATGCGGAATTGTTGGTTTGCCGAATGTCGGCAAGTCAACCTTGTTCAACGCCCTCACCAAAGCCGGGATTCAGGCTGAGAATTATCCGTTCTGTACCATAGATCCCAACGTCGGCGTAGTGCCGGTTCCAGATCCAAGACTGGCTGAACTGGCGGCGATTGTTAATCCGCAAAGGGTGTTGCCCACTACCATGGAATTTGTGGACATCGCCGGCCTGGTTGCCGGCGCCTCCAAGGGTGAGGGGCTGGGTAACAAGTTCCTCGCCAACATCCGCGAGACCGACGCCATTGTGCATGTTGTGCGCTGTTTCCAGGATGATAATGTGATACACGTGGGGGGCAGAATAGATCCACTATCCGATATCGAAGTCATCAATACCGAACTGGCGCTGGCCGATCTGGAGACTGTGGAAAAAGCCCTACACCGGGTCAGCAAAGTAGCCAAAAGCGGTGACAAGGCTGCCAGGTCCAAACTGGTTGTGCTTGAACAACTCGGGACCCATCTCGACGAAGGTCACATGGCACGTGCCATGAATCTGGACGATGACGCCAGGGCAGAGCTGTACGACCTTCATCTGCTGACCATCAAACCCACCATGTATATCGCCAATGTTGCTGAAGATGGATTCCGCAACAACCCCCAGCTCGATGCCGTGCGTGTACTGGCGGAACGGGAGGGTGCTGCGGTGGTGCCGGTGTGTGCAGCCATCGAGGCCGAACTGGTTGAGCTGGACGAGGAAGACCAGAGCGCCTTTCTGCATGAACTCGGGCTCGAAGAACCCGGCCTGACCCGGGTAATCCGTGCCGGCTATCTCCTGCTCGGACTGCACACCTACTTCACCGCCGGTGTGAAGGAAGTCCGCGCCTGGACGGTACGCATCGGTGCTACAGCGCCACAGGCGGCCGGGGTCATCCACACAGATTTCGAGAAAGGTTTTATCCGGGCGGAAGTGACATCTTTCGATGACTTTATCGCCTGTAAAGGCGAACAGGGCGCCAGGGAGGCCGGAAAGCTGCGTCTGGAAGGCAAAGACTATGTCGTGCATGACGGTGATGTCATGCACTTCCGCTTTAACGTCTAACTGGACAGCAGGCCGTTAAATTCCTACAATCTCGCCTCTTTCCGCGGCCGACCTGAGCCGCATCCGAACAATGGCAAGGTAGCTCAGTTGGTTAGAGCACAGCACTCATAATGCTGGGGTCGGCGGTTCGAGCCCGCCCCTTGCTACCAAATATTACCATGCCTATCAATGTGTCATGCTCTCCTGGGTGGGGCTCAGGCCTGGCGCAGGATCACCGGTGCGGGACTCTTGCCCGCAAACCCGTTCCGCCGCTCCAATCAGCTTACCCAGTTCTGCGCCAGAGGAATGCGTCGTTATGCGTCCGGACGTGTGGCCGAGCAGATCCTGCCGACCCATGCCCGAGCCAAAGAGCGCTCGCGGTGTTTTAGACCAAACCCTGCTGAAAGAACCCGATTGTTACCAGGATCAGCAGGATCAGCCCAATGCCGAGCAGAGTGAAGCCGAGTACGTAGGAAACCGTGTTGGCTCGCTTTGATGGCGGGGCTACCAGGCGTTTTTCCAGTTCACCACTGGCCTTCAGTCGTTGGTATTCCTCTGGTCGGTCTTCCTTGAATTCCTCCAAGTCCCAGCTACCGACAAACATCACCGTATCCAGTGGGAATTTGCTGGGTCGGAAGTGGTTGTTGAAGAAATGCACCACGAATAACGTCATAACCGCAAGGAAGGCCTCCAGCCCGTGGGCCAGGGTCGCCAGGTTGAACGCCCAGCCGGGCAGGAAACGGCTGAAGAACGGTGAGAACCACAGGATCAGGCCGGACAGGCCGATTACCAGCGCGCCCCAATAGACCGCCCAGTAGTCGAACTTCTCCCAATAAGCCCAGCGGTCGAAGCGCGGCGCATCACCCTTGCCGAAGAACCAGCCGAACTGGCCCTTCATGTCCGCCCAGTCTTTCTTGCGTGGCAGCAGTGAGTCGTGGCCAAACCAGTCGAAGTCCTTGTCTTTGGACAGTCGCAGCAGCACCACGCCGGCGTGGCCGAATACCGCGATCAGGAATACCACCGCGGCGGTTCGATGCACATAGCCGAAGTCGCCAGGGCCGCCGAACAGCTTGATGAGGGTGGTTGCCCAGCCGGTTTCCGGGAACATTACCACCATTCCGGTCAGGGTCAGGACCATTACCGACAGCGCCAATGCCCAGTGGTTCGCGCGCCATTGCCAGGAGAATCGGCGGACGTGTTTGCCGCTGTTGTGTTTGACTCGTTTCATCCGCACGCGGAAGCGTTTGCCGTCGACGACGACGGTTTCATACGGACGTGATTTCAGTTCACGCCAGAACCACAACATCGAGTGGCTGTAGAAGAATATCAGTGTCAGGATGATGATCGCGATCATCACCCGACCCAGCCACCACATTCCCGGGTTGCGCTCGAAGTCGCCCATGTCGGCATGGGCACGGAAATTGGTGAACTCCGGGCCGGCATCCTCGTGGCAGTTCCGGCAGGTTTTCAGGATGTTTTTTTCTGAAACCAGCGCTGCGAAATTGTCGGTCTTGTGGGTGTTGTGCGGACTGTGACAGTCCTTGCACTGGGCGACGTCTTTGTCGCCTAGCCAGGCGAGCTGGCCGTGCGTGGTGGCCTTGTAGCTGCGTACCTGCTTGTCGTGGCAACTACCGCACTGTTCGGTAATTACGCGGTGGGTCGCCAGGGCGTCTTTTTCGGCGATTTGGTGTGCGGAGTGACAGTCAGTGCAGGTCGCGCTGTCACCCTTCCAGGGTGTTTTGAGGCTGGCGCCGTGGATCGACTGTTGGTATTCGTTGAGTTCTTTCTGATGGCACTCACCGCAGGTTTCCGGTGAATTCAGTTTATAGACGGTCGAACGTGGGTCGTCAGAACGATAGACATAGTGCGCGGTGTGACAATCGGAGCAACGGGCATTGTCCTGCGCGTCTTTCTGTTGCGCATGGACGGAATGAGTGTATTGCCTGGTCTGGATGACAATGTCGATGTCGTCGCCGCTGAGCCAGGCAGTGCGCTCTGGTGCGCTGCCTTCACCCTGCTGTATATGGCAGCTTATGCAATCGACCGTTTTCAGGTCGTCTTGGTGTGGTAGCTGTTCGATGTCCGCATGGCAGTCCAGGCAACCATAGTGACCATGCACGCTGGCCTTCAGCGCATCGGTCTCTATGTCCAGATGGCGATAGGGCGGTGTGCCGTCCTTGCCGAGCGGAACGGCGAAGCCCTTTTCGCCGTGGCAGTTCAGGCAGTCGCCATCGTTGATTTGATTTCGGCCCAGCTTCTGTTCGCCGGGCAGCAGTCCTTCCGCGGGTTTGTCGACCGGTTGCTGAGCGGCAGCGCTGTCGTCCGTGGCAAAGGCAGGGCCGGTCAGCACCGCCAGCAGTATGCCGGCGATTAGTGCGTACACGCGACGTTTCATAACTTCTGGGTGAATTCCGGATAGGCCTCCAGACCAATTTCGGCGATATCCGCACCTTCGTACTCATCCAGTTCCGACAGGCGAATGCCCATGGTCTTCTTGAGAATCAGCCAGGTCACAAAGCTGGTACTGAATACCCAGATGAAGATCAGCGCAATGCCCTCCAGTTGTGCGATGAAGCTGGCCTTGGGGTTGGACAGCACCACCGCCAGCAGACCCCAGATGCCGACAACGCCATGCACCGAAATTGCTCCCACCGGGTCATCGATATGGCCGCGGCGGTCCATCATGATGATAGAGACGACCACGATTAGTCCACCGACAATGCCGATGAAGGTAGCCAGCCCCGGCGTTGGTGTCAGTGGTTCCGCGGTTATCGCGACCAGCCCGGCGAGGACCCCGTTCAGGCCCATGGTGAGGTCGGTCTTGCCGAACCAAAGTCGTGACAAAATCAGCGCGGCGATGCAGCCACCGGCGGCGGCCATGTTGGTATTCACGAAGATCAATGAGACCGCATTGGCGGCTGGGACCGAGGTGATGGTCAGTTGCGAGCCACCGTTGAAGCCGAACCATCCCAGCCAAAGAATCATGGTGCCGAGGGTTGCGAAGGTCATGTTGGAACCGGGGATGGCCATCGGTTGCAGGCCGCCGTCCGGTTTTCTGACGTATTTTCCCTTGCGCGCGCCGAGTAGCAGAACGCCGGCCAGGGCAGCGGAGGCGCCGGCCAGATGGACCACGCCACTGCCGGCGAAATCCAGGAAGCCCGCCTGTTCGAGTATGCCGCCACCCCATTTCCAGTAACCCTGGATCGGGTAGATCAGCGCGGTCATTACCACGCTGAACAGCAGGAAAGACCATAGTTTCATGCGCTCGGCGACACTGCCGGAGATGATCGACATCGCCGTGGCGACGAATACCACCTGGAAGAAGAAGTCTGAGAGTTTTGAGTGACCCAGTTCACCGCCGGACTCAACCACCTGCGCGAGGCTGTTGTCGAGGCCCAGAAAAAAGCTTATTGATGGCAGCCAGGCGCTATCGCTGCTGCCGTACATGATGTTGTATCCGACCAGCATGTACATGATGCAGGCAATTGCATACAGAGCGATATTTTTGGTCAGGATCTCGGCTACGCTCTTGGTGCGCACCATGCCGGATTCCAGCATCGCGAAGCCGGTGGCCATCCACATCACCAGCGCGCCGGACATCAACAGGAAGAAGGTATCCTGCGAATAGATCAGTTCGATTAGTTTGGTTTCCATTACAGACTCGATTCGGTATTCGTGAGGGGGCGGGTACCGCGCCAGCGGCACCCGCCGTGGGCATTAGCGCTTGATGTTGGCTTCAGCTTCGGCCTTCATGCGTGCCTTCATGATGTTGAAGCCATGGTTGTCGTCATCAGACGGACGCCAGGCCTTGGGCGGCTTGCCACCTTCGAACCAGCGATGCATCGGTGAGGCGAGTACCTCGGTCAACAGTACCTCGACCTTGTCAGCACCCTCGGTGTTGCCGTTCTCGCGGGCATGCTTGATGGATTCGCGAATCCCCGGGACCATTTCCATATAGAAGCGGTGAGCAACCTCGAACACACCTTCCCAGTGGACATAGTCCGGGGCGAACATCGCGGCACCGTGACGAGCGCGACGACCTTCGTGGTGCCACAGGTAGAAGTAGTCCCATTCGATGGCTTCATTGAACTTGACCGGGTCACGCAGGCCGTTCTGCAGCATGGAAACCACTAACTTCTTGGCTGGAATCAGAAATTTGTCGTTGAACATGACAACGAAGTTATCCAGCTGCTCGAAATGGCCGTCGACAATATTGTTGCCGTGACAGGCGCGACATACCGATTTCATGTCCTTGCGACGTTCCAGCCAGGGCTTGACATCCTTGCCCTTGCTGATGGCCTTGGAATCAACCCGTGCGGATACCGGCGCGCGCAGGTTCCAGGCGATGCGGTCGCCGATGTCATGCGTCACCGGCAGGTCCTTGGTGCGGGACATATGGCAGGTGGCGCAGGTCGGTGCGGCAGTGTAGTCCTCGCCAACGATCCACTTGCTGGAATCCAGATTCATCTCATCCTTATGAGCGCGGAAGGCGATACCGTGGGCGGACTCCTCATAGATTTCCTTCTGCGGATGGTCCGGGCCGAGGTGGCAGCGGCC
>JAUXDG010000029.1 GCA_030618475.1 Gammaproteobacteria bacterium
ACAGAACGACATGGCTACGATCCGACTTCAGGGTACGATTGCCATGGAGCTGTTGCAGCAACACCGTGCCGAGCTGCATGCGGTGTTTGTGCCGGTTGGTGGGGGTGGGCTTATCGCTGGAATCGCAGCCTATATCAAAGCCCTGCGGTCCGACATTCGCGTCATCGGTGTGGAGCCGGATGACGCGCCCTGCATGTACGAGGCGTTGAAGCGTAAACGGCGAGTGGTGCTGGATCAGGTGGGGATATTCGCCGATGGTGTCGCGGTCCGCCAGGCCGGTAAGGAGCCCTATCGGCTGGCGCGCAAATATGTCGATGATGTCATGCTGGTCAATACCGACGAGATCTGTGCCGCCACCAAGGATATTTTTGACGATACCCGCGCCATGGTGGAGCCGGCCGGTGCGCTGGCCGTCGCGGGGATTAAAAAATATGTCGAGCAGACCGGGGTTCAGGGTCAGAAGCTGGTCGCCATCAACAGCGGCGCCAATATTAATTTTGACCGTTTACGGCACGTTGCCGAACGTGCCGAGCTCGGTGAACGGCGCGAAGCCCTGCTGGCGGTCACCATTCCGGAACGTCCCGGCAGTTTCCTCAAGTTCTGTCGCACCATCGGCAAACGAGGTATTACCGAGTTCAATTACCGCTATGCCGATGCCGCCGCGGCGCATGTGTTTGCCGGTGTGCAGCTGCGCCGCGGCGACGAAGAGCGGGTTGAACTGCTGGACAGTCTGCGCGATGAAGGTTACCCGGTTGTCGATATGACCGACAATGAAATGGCCAAAACGCATATCCGTTTCATGGTGGGGGGCAGGTCACACAATCTGCACAATGAGATCATGTACCGCTTCGAGTTCCCGGAACGGCCCGGCGCCCTGCTCAAATTCCTGTCCAGCATGGGCAAGCGCTGGAATATCAGCCTGTTCCATTATCGCAATCATGGTGCAGCCTATGGGCGGGTTCTGGTCGGCATCCAGGTTCCCGGGGATGATCGCAAACGTTTCCAGAGCTTTCTCGATGATCTGGGCTATATCTATTTCGAGGAACTGGAAAACCCGGCTTATTCGCTGTTTCTTGGGAATGGCTAGCGGGTCAGAGCTAATGGCACTTACTTAAGTCGAAATGTAGGGTGGGTTAGCGTTTTTTGCGTAACCCACAAAGCGTTGCGAAGCAACACAACGCATTTTTTAAATGAGTGCCTGCCGGCACGTCCGGTGGGTTACGGCACAAACTGCGTGCCTAACCCACCCTACATCGATTATGGAATCGCCGAAGTGTAAGATCCCGATTAACGGTTCTCCAGCTCCAGCACGAAATCCCACTGCGCCTTGCTGAACGGCATAATGGACAGACGGTTGCCCTTACGCACCAGCGGGCAGTCTTCCAGCTCTTGGTAGCCCTTTAATTCCGCCAGTGTAACGACGCGTTTGGTGTTGCGCTGATATTGTACATCCACCATGTACCAGCGTGGATTATCCGGGTCGCTCTTCGGATCGTAATATTTTTCTTCGGGATCAAAGGCCGTGTGATCGGGGTAAGCCTCACGGTCCACTTTCATGATGCCAACGATACCGGGTTCGGCGCAGTTGGAGTGGTAGAAAAAAACCAGATCCCCTTTTTTCATTTCATCGCGCATCATGTTGCGGGCCTGGTAGTTACGCACACCGTCCCAGTGATCGGTTTTTTTCGGCAGGTTTTTAAGATGATCGATACCAAATATGTCGGGCTCGGATTTCATTAACCAGTAGTTCATTATGGGTTGTTTCTCCTTATTTATGCCTGACCCCAATCAACGGAATCGATACCAGTCCGAGTCTGTGGCGACTGCGGTGAGTGGAACATCCCAGGGCTGGACCGGGAGTCGTGGTATGAGTTGAAAGTCGTAGGCGAGGCCGATCAGCCGTGGCTTGCGCCAGTGTTTCCGGTTCAGCAGGTGGGTAAAGCTGCGGTCGTAGAAACCGCCGCCCATTCCCAGGCGGTTACCGTTGCGGTCAAAACCGACCAGTGGCGCCAGCACGATATCCAGTGCGTGGGGTGCAATGCGCTGCCGGTGAATGAGTTCGGGTTCGGCGATGCCATAGCGGTTGCTGACCAGCCGTGTGTCGGGTTCGAAACGTGCAAACCACAAGCGATTATCGAGGAAAGGCGCCAGCACAGGAAGATACACCTGCTTTTTCAAGCGCCAGGCAAGCTCGATCAGGGGCTGCGTTTCGATTTCGCCATCGGCCGGCAGATAAGCGGCGATTTTATGGCTGCTGCGAAACAGCGGCTGCCGGGAAAGCTGTCGACACAATGTCTCGGAACGTTGCAGCCGTTCGCTGTCATTGAGAGCACGACGGCGTGCACGCAGCTGTTGGCGTTGATCGGAGCGGTTTGTCATAGGATTGGTATTAAAAGGCACTTTCCGCGAATACCGTCGCAGCTATTGCCCTTGAACCAAAGGCTCAGGTGGGAATGAGTGTCAGACTTAAGGCTTTCCACACGCGGCGGACATGCGCACTGATCTGGCAAACCGACTCCCGGGGACAATAATTAGGCTCAAGGAGATCTGAGCTGCTAACGAGCACCGCAGAAAGTACCGACTGTCAGTATACAACGGAATTTAAGGTTATTGGGATCGGAGTCAAACTTTTTATTGCTCAGGCTGATCGGCCCGCTAAAGTGACCAGAATTAAGTTAGAATTCCAGCTGGTTACCCTGATTTAAGGCGATATCAATCTTGTCCTGCAAGGCGCGAATACGCTTGCTGATACTGTGCTGGTAGTCGTCTTTCGAGGTTTTATGTTCCAGCAGTTCGTGGGCCATATTCAGCGCTGCCATGACGGCGATGCGGTCTGCACCGACGATTTTGCCGGAATCGCGGATTTCCTTCATTTTGGTGGTCAGGAGTTCGGCCGACGCAAACAGGGACTCGCGCTCATTTTCGGGGCAGGCAACCAGATATTCCTTGTCCAGAATGTGTATGCGCATGGGCTTGGCGCCGGTCATGCGCCTTGCTCCATCGCCTTGAGGCGGGTGATCATGGCCTCCACACGGGTACGGGCCGTTTCATTTTTTTCAATGAGATTGGCGCGTTCGGATACCAGTGAGTCCTGCTGATTACGCAATGAGCGGTTTTCTTCCTTGAGCCGCTCTATGGTATTAACCAGCTCATCCAGACGGACTTCCAGTTTCTGCAGTTCCTGTTCGGTGATAGATTGTGGTGTTGAATTAGTCATGTGCCAACTATAGAGAAGGGGTAAAAATGCGTCAATGTCGGTGCTATGCAATAATTGCACAATGTCACAATTTCATGGCCTTGACTACCACGATGTCGCAGAGGCGCTGCGGCGTGCATCGATTTCGGTGGATGCAGCTGATTGCCACGGCCTTCTGTGCGGCCTGATCTGTGCTGCCGGTTTTGCGGAGCAGAAGATCTGGGTTGCCGAAATTTTCGAAGCCTACGATCCCAAAGATCTGCCTCAGGCTGAGGCTTACAGGTTGTTGCAAAGACTCTACGAAGAGGCGCTGATCCGTCTCAACAGTCCTGAGCTGGACTTTGAACTGCTGTTGCCGGATGACGAAGATCCCCTGTGCGAGCGCACCGAATCCCTGGCTAACTGGTGTGGCGGGTTTGTTTCCGGGCTGGGCATGGGCGGTTTGCCGACGCAGGATCAGTTGCCCGACGACGTCGCCGAGCTGCTGGGGGACCTGTCGCAAATATCCAGGGTGGATTTCGATCTGGACGATCCCAACGAGGAAGAGCAGTTCGCTTTCGAGGAGGTGGTGGAATATGTGCGGGTTGGTGTCCTGTTTGTTCACGAGGAGCTGCAGCCCGGCACAGCTGCCCAACAGACCATTCAGTAGCCAATATGGATCAAAAAGAATTCGCCCGCCGGCGTAAACAGTTGATGCACATGATGGGGCCGGGCTCCATTGCTATTCTGCCGACTAACCCGGAGCAGTCGCGCAACCGCGATGTGGATTTCCCGTTCCGGCCCGACAGTGATTTTTATTATCTCAGCGGATTTTCCGAGCCGGAGGCCGTCACCGTGCTGGTGCCGGGCCGCGAGCACGGCGAGTTCCTGCTGTTTTGCCGGGATCGCGACCCGGAAATGGAAATCTGGAACGGGCGGCGTGCCGGACCGGACGGCGCCGTACAGAAATTTGGCGCCGACGACGCTTTTCCGATCAGTGATATCGATGACATCCTGCCCGGCCTGTTGGAAAGCCGGGAGCGGGTATTTTATACCATGGGGGCGGCGCCTGATTTTGACAAGCGCGTGATTGGCTGGGTGAACCTGATTCGCAAGCAGTCACGTGCCGGCAAGCATGCGCCGGACGAGTTTGTTTCGCTTGAACATTTCGTGCACGACATGCGCCTGTACAAGAGTCGTGCCGAAATCAAGGTCATGCGCCAGGCCGCCAATATTGCTGCGCGTGCCCACAAGCGCGCGATGTGCCTGTGCCAGCCGGGCATGATGGAATACGAACTGGAAGCCGAATTTTTACACGAATTCCGTAAAGCGGGTGGTGAGCCGGCCTATCCGTCCATTGTCGGCGGCGGCGACAATGCCTGCATTCTGCATTACACGGAAAACAACGCTGAATTGAATGATGGTGACCTCGTGCTCATCGACGCCGGTGCGGAACACCAGTGCTATGCTTCTGACATCACCCGGTGCTTCCCGGTGAACGGGCGTTTCAGCGCGGCACAGCGGGCGATCTATGAACTGGTGCTGGATGCACAGCGGGCCGCCATCGAGGCGGTCTACCCGGGTAACAACTGGAATGCGCCGCATGAGGCGGCCGTTAAAGTCATTACCAGAGGGCTGGTAAAACTGGGACTGCTTAAGGGGCGGCCGGCAACACTGATCAAGGAGCAGGCTTACCAGCGATTTTATATGCACCGCACCGGCCACTGGCTGGGTATGGATGTACACGATGTCGGGGATTACAAGGTTGGCGATGAATGGCGGGTGCTGGAGCCCGGTATGGTGCTGACGGTGGAACCGGGTTTGTATATTGCAGCGGGCAGCAAGGGTGTGGCGCGCAAGTGGTGGGATATCGGTGTGCGTATTGAAGACGATGTACTGGTGACGCGCAGTGGGTACGACGTATTGAGCAAGAATGTGCCTAAACAGGTGGATGAGATCGAGGCCTTGATGGCTTGATACAGGCTCACTAAAGACAGATGATTGACGAAACAGACATTCTGATTATCGGTGGTGGCCTGGTGGGGGCCAGCCTGGCGGTTGCCCTCGGTCAGGCGGGGCTGACTGTCACGGTGGTGGAAGCCTGCCCGCTTTCCGTCGATCAGCAGCCTGACTATGATGAGCGCAGTATTGCGCTGGCGCAGGGTTCTCAGCGTATTTTCTCCGCGCTCGGGCTGTGGCAGTCGCTGCAGGATGAGGTCTGTCCCATCCACACCATCCATGTTTCCGATCGCGGCCATTTCGGTTTCACGCGCCTGCGCCGCGAACAGCAAGGCGTGCCCGCGCTGGGTTACGTAGCCAGCGCGCGGGTGCTGGGGAAAACACTGCTCGACCAGCTCGACAGGCTGCAGAATGTGCGGACGCTGGCGCCGGCCCAGTTGATCGATTTTCGGGTGCATGACGATGGCGTATCGACCCGGCTGATGCTGGAAGACCAGACCCTGGAGTGCAAGGCCCGATTACTGGTGGCGGCGGACGGCGCTCAGTCCTCGGTTCGCGATCAGCTGGGCATCCACAGCACCCGGCGGGATTATGGCCAGACGGCCGTGATTGCCAATGTCACTACCGGGCGTGGCCATGAGAACGTTGCCTACGAGCGCTTTACCGATAGCGGGCCGCTGGCATTGCTGCCCATGAGCGGACAGCGCTGTGCGCTGGTGTGGACCGTGCGTGCCGATCAGAGTGATGACATCATGGGGCTGGATGACGCGCAGTTCCTGTCCCGCCTGCAGGAGCGTTTCGGTTATCGGCTCGGGCGTTTCGTCAAAGCCGGTCAACGCCATGCCTACCCTTTGCAGTTATTGCAGGCCAGGGAATCCATTCGTCCGCGCATGGCACTGATTGGGAATGCCATGCATACCCTGCACCCCGTTGCCGGCCAAGGCTTCAACCTGGGACTGCGGGACGTGGCGGCGCTGGCTGAGGTGGTCATGGATGCGCGACGCAAGGGCCTGGACATCGGCGACAATACTGTGTTGTCGCGTTACGCCGACTGGCGGCAAGCCGATCAGCGCCGTGTTGTCGCGTTTACCGACAGCATGGTCCGGCTTTTTGGCCATAGTCTGCCACCGGTGGCCTGGTTGCGCGATGCCGGTATGCTGGCACTGGATATGTGTCCCCCGGCCAAACGCTGGTTTGGCCGCCTGACCATGGGAAGCGCAGGGCGCTTGCCGAGGTTGGCACGAGGCCTGGAATTGTAAACGGGTTAATAAATGTCTTCGAAAAAAGAATTTGACATTGTCATTGCTGGCGGCGGGCTGGTGGGTCTTTCGCTGGCGGCCGTGCTGGGTAAAGCCGATTTCCAGGTCGCCGTACTGGAAGCCAGACAGGCGGATTTCGACTGGCCGCAAGGCAGTATCGACTTGCGCGTCTACGCCATAACCCGGGCCTCGCAGGCGTTGTTTGCCGATGCCGGTGTCTGGCCGGCTGTGCAAGCCAAAGCGGCGCCGTTCCGCGAGATGCGCGTCTGGGACGCGGGTGGCAGCGGCGATATTCATTTTGACAGCGCCGAACTGGGCGAGCCCTACCTGGGACACATCCTCGAATCGCGCGTCATTGAAAAGGCCTTGCTGGATGTGGTGGCCGATTTGCCCGGCGTGAATCTTTTCTGTCCAGCCAGGATAAAAGCGTTTGAAGAGCAAGCGGACAGGCAACAGGTCGAGCTGCAGGACGGACGGTTACTTGCTGCAAAACTGTTGGTGGGTGCTGACGGCAAGGATTCCCTGGTGCGCGGTTACGCCGGTATTCATGCCAGGGCGTCTGACTATGGTCAGCAGGCTCTGGTAGCTGTCATCTCTACCCAGTATCCGCACGAAGAAACCGCCTGGCAGCGATTTCTGCCGAGCGGTCCGTTGGCGTTTCTGCCATTGACCGATGGCCGGTGCTCGATTGTCTGGTCAGCAGACAGTGATGAAGCCAGACGCCTGATGGAACTCGACGACGCAGGTTTCTGTGCGGCGCTCGGCGAGGCGTTCGATTACCGTCTCGGTAAGGTGCTGGATTGCGGTGAACGGCTGCTGTTTCCGTTGCGGCGCCAGTATGCGGAACGTTATGTCGTGCCGCGTCTTGCGCTGGTCGGCGATGCCTCCCACGTGGTCCACCCACTGGCCGGGCAGGGGGTGAATCTTGGCCTGAAAGATGTCAGAGAACTCAGTGACACGCTGTTACAGGCGCGCCAGAAGCAACGCGATATCGGTTCGCTGTCGGTATTGCGTCGCTATGAACGCGCGCGGAAAGGCGACAACATGGCGACAATGCTGGTTATGGACGGCTTCAAACACCTGTTTGGAAGCCGTGTGGCCCCGCTGTGCTGGGCGCGCAACCTGGGTCTGAATCTGGTTGACGCCGCACCCCCCCTGAAGAACCAGATCATGCGTGCAGCGATGGGTTTGTGATAGTAACGAACAGCATGAAAGTCACGGAAATCAATATCTACCCGATCAAATCCACCCGGCGCATTGCCTTGCGCGAAAGCGAGGTGTTGCCGCGCGGCCTGCCCTGGGACCGGCGCTGGATGCTGGTGGACGCGGACGGCCGGTTCATTACCGCGCGCCAGCATCCGACTCTGGCGATGGTCCAGACGGATGTCAAAGACGATGTGGTGCAGGTGAGCGTGGAGGGGCGTAACATGCTGCAGCTGCCGTTACAGCCACCTGACGGGCGAATCACCTCTGTGACGGTATGGAAGGACGCGTGCGATGCCGTGCTTGCCGGAGCGGAGGTCGATGCCTGGTTTTCCGATTATCTGGGTTTTTCCTGCCGCCTGGTGCAGATGACAGATGAACTGGTGCGCGCTGTAAACCCGGACTATGGGCAGGCCGGTGATGAGGTGAGTTTTGCCGACGGTTTCCCCCTGTTGCTGATTTCGGAGGCGTCGTTGAACGATTTGAACAGTCGCCTGCAGAGCCCTGTTTCCATGCGCCGCTTTCGTCCTAACCTGGTGGTTGATGGCGAGGCGGCCTACCAGGAAGATGGATGGCGGCGTATCCGCGTCGGTGATGTTGAGTTTGAAGGCGTAAAAAATTGTTCACGCTGTGTGTTTACCACCATTGATCCGGATACCGGCGTCAAGGATCCGCACCAGGAGCCATTGCGTACCCTGGGTACCTATCGCCGACAACCGCCAGGCGGAGTGTACTTTGGACAGAATCTCATTCCTCGCAGCAGGGGCGTTATCCATGTCGGAGACAGGGTTGAGATTCTGGATTAGCTGTCTGGCGCTTGGCGGAGACTGATCAGGCAGGTATAGTCAGCCCTCAATCCCGGAATGCTGCGGGAGAGAGCCGGCTCATGGGCCGGTCGCCGAAGGCGCAACTCGCTCGGAATCGCTCAGGCAAAAGGACCGCAGCAGCAGGCTTCAAGCCGGATTGACTCTGGAGAGCGGCGCAGGGAATCAGGCCCTGGCCCACCGAAGGGGAAGGTGTTTTCAAAAGGCACCTACACTCTCAGGTTACCGGACAGAGGAGCGACGCTCTTTCCTAGGGAGCCGTCGCCTCCCAGGCGGCGCGAAACGCAACAGGTTCGGTGCACAGAGTCAGTATGGGAAAAAAGACCCCGCTATACGAAACACACCAGGCCATGGGTGCCAAGCTGGTTGATTTTGCCGGTTGGGACATGCCTGTCCATTATGGTTCACAGATCGAGGAACACCACATTGTACGGCGTGATGCCGGCATGTTTGACGTCTCGCACATGACGGTGGTCGATCTGGTTGGTAGCGAGGCGCGCCCGTTTCTGCGCCACCTGCTGGCCAACAATGTCGATAAATTGCAGGAAAAAGGCAAAGCCCTGTACACCTGTATGCTCAACGAGCAGGGCGGGGTCATCGATGACCTGATTGTCTACTTCCTGGAGGAAAGCTGGTTCCGCCTGGTGGTGAACTCGGCGACCCGCGACAAGGATCTGGACTGGATCGTCGGGCAGGCCAGCGCGTTTGGCGTGGATGTCATCGAACAGTCCCATCTCGCCATGATTGCCGTACAGGGGCCGAGGGCAAGGGACAAGGTGCTGCCGTTGCTGGATGAAGCGAATCGCCAGGCGGCTGCCGACCTGAAACCCTTCTATGGTGAAGAGCACGGCGACTGGTTCGTGGCCCGCACCGGCTACACCGGCGAGGACGGTTTTGAGATTATGTTGCCGGAAGACCAGGCGGCCGGCTTCTGGAGCGCCCTGAAAGAAAATGGTGTGCAGCCCTGTGGCCTGGGGTGTCGGGATACCCTGAGGCTGGAAGCCGGTATGAATCTGTATGGTTCCGACATGGCCGAGTCGGTCAGTCCGCTGGTATCCGGACTGAACTGGACGGTGGGCTGGCGTCCGCAAGAGCGCGATTTTATTGGCCGGGTAGCGCTGCAAAGGCAGCGTGATGCCGGACCGAAAGAGAAGTTTGTCGGCTTGTTGCTGGAAGATAAAGGCATCCTGCGTAACCACCAGAGGGTGGTGGTGGAGGGCGCTGCTGACGGTGAAATCACCAGTGGCAGTTTTTCGCCGACGCTGGGTTGTTCCATTGCCCTGGCGCGCGTACCGGCACAGACGGGTGAACGCTGTCAGGTTGAAGTTCGTGGCAGGCTGTTAGCGGCACGTGTGGTGAAGCCGCCTTTTGTGCGCAACGGCAAAGCACTGGTAGAGTTGAAATAGAAAGAGGAGTCGGTCATGAGCGAAACGCCAGGCGATCTGAGATACAGCAGGAATCACGAATGGGCGCGTGCCAACGACGATGGCAGCATCACCATCGGTATTACCGATCATGCCCAGGATCAGCTGGGTGATCTGGTTTATGTCGAGGTGCCGGAGCCGGGCCGCGAAGTGGAGGCCGAAGAAGCCTGTGCCGTGGTTGAATCCGTGAAAGCGGCGTCCGATATGTACGCACCGATAGCCGGTACGGTGATAGAAGCGAACGAGGCTCTGGCTGACAAGCCTGAAGTGGTCAACCAGGACGCTTACGGTGAGGGTTGGCTGATAAGACTCAAGCCTTCCTCCAGCGATGCTCTGAGCGGTCTGATGGACGCCGATGCGTATCGGGAATTTGTCGAGTCCGAGTAGGGAAAGAGTGCCTGCAGGAGCGTGCTCCGAAGGTGTTTACTTAATGAGTGCGGGAGTGAGCCAATATAAGCTTTCGGGACCGTTGGCCGCATGGATGCGGCCGTCGAGCGTACAGGGATGTATTTACAGCGTGTCCTGAACGGTTATACCGGCTAATTAACACACACCTTACTAATTCTAAGAGGTTAATTTACGAGGCCCCTGAATGTGCGCTGAACAGATAACCATCAGCCCGATTGACGGCTCTGTCTACGTCAAAAGAGACTATGCCGACAAGGCAACGATTGATTCGACACTCGACCGTGCAAGGGCGGCGCAGAAGCAGTGGAAAACGTCTCCGCTGGCTGAACGCAAGGCACTGTGCAACAAGGCCGTTGATGTGTTCGTTGCTAAGAAAGATGAAATTGCCGAGGAAATTACCTGGCAGATGGGGCGCCCTATCCGTTCCGCGGCTGGTGAAGTAGCCGGACTGGAAGAACGCGCGCGCACCATGATCGAGCTTGCCGACGAAGGTCTTGCAACCATCAAGTTACCTGACAAGCCGGGGTTCGAACGCTGGATACAGCGCGAACCGCTTGGCGTGGTCTTCGTCATTGCCCCCTGGAACTACCCTTACCTGACTGCCATTAATGCTGTCATGCCTGCCATACTGGCTGGCAACAGTGTCATTCTCAAACACTCGGCACAGACACCCCTGTGCGCCGAACGCTTTGCCGAAGCCTTCCAGGCCGCAGGTTTGCCAGACGGGGTTTTCCAGTACCTGCACCTCACCCATGAAGATACCGCGGCCATCATCAAGGAAGAGTGGATAGATTATGTGGCGTTCACCGGCTCCGTGTCTGGTGGTTCCATGGTCGAGAACGCAGCAGCCGGTCGCTTTATCGGTGTTGGTCTGGAACTGGGTGGCAAAGATCCCGCCTATGTCCGTGCCGATGCGGACATTCCCCACGCCGTGGATGTCGCCATGGATGGTGCCTTTTTCAACTCGGGACAATCCTGTTGCGGTATTGAGCGCATCTATGTTCACGACTTGGTTTACGATGAGTATCTGCAGCAGGCCATCGCCTGGGTAAAACATCTGAAACTGGGTCGATCCGATGAACAGGAAACGACACTTGGACCTGTTGTTCGGGCCAGTGCCGCTGATTTCGTCCGCAAGCAGACACAGGAAGCGATTGATCAGGGTGCTATTGCGCATATTACGACAGACGTTTTCCCCCTCGACAAGCCCGGCACACCCTATCTTGCGCCACAACTGCTGAGCAATGTGGATCACAGCATGCGCCTGATGACCGAAGAGAGTTTCGGTCCGGTCGTGGGTATCCAGAAGGTCAGCTCCGACGAAGAAGCCATAGCGCTGATGAATGACAGTGACTATGGACTGACCGCAGCCATCTTCACCAGCGATATTGACAAAGGTGCGCAACTTGGCCAACAGCTGGAAACCGGCACCTTTTTCATCAACCGCTGCGACTATCTCGATCCGGGGCTTGCCTGGACCGGGGTGAAGCATTCAGGCCGAGGCTGCAGCCTTTCTGTGCTGGGTTATGAACCACTCACGCGACCAAAATCGTTCCATATTAAAACCGTACTTTAAGAGAACGTCATGCAGGAATTAAGCGCAAACTGGAACTATCCCACCAACATCAAGACAGGCGCCGGCCGGGTGAACGAGTTGCCCGGCCTGTGCAGGGACATGGGAATGCAATCCCCACTGCTGATCACCGACCCCGGGCTTGCCGCGCTGCCCATGATTGAACAGGTGATGAACAGGCTGAAGTCAAGCGGACTGAGTGCTGGCCTGTTCTCTGCCATCAAGGCGAACCCGAGCGGCGAAAATGTCGATAAGGGTGTTTCCTTCTATCGAGACAACGGACACGATGGGATAATCGCCTTTGGCGGTGGCTCGGCGCTGGATGCCGCGAAAGCGGTCGCACTCATGGTGGGGCAGGATCGCCCCCTGTGGGATTTCGAGGATGTCGGAGACAACTGGACACGCGTCAAGGTGGCTGGCATGGCGCCAGTCATTGCAGTACCCACCACGGCGGGAACCGGTTCTGAAGTCGGACGTGCTGCAGTGATTACCGACCCGAAACACCACATCAAGAAAATCATCTTTCATCCCGGAATGCTCCCCTCACAGGTGATACTCGACCCGGAACTGACCGTTGGCTTGCCGGCTTCGCTGACCGCGGCGACCGGCATGGACGCACTGTCACATAATCTTGAAGCCCTGTGCTCGCCTTTCTATCACCCGATGGCTGAAGGTATCGCCGTCGAGGGTATCAGCCTGGTGCACCGCTACCTGCCACGCGCTGTCGCAGACGGCAGTGACATCGAAGCCCGTACCCAGATGCTGGTCTGCTCGAGCATGGGCGCAACGGCATTTCAGAAAGGCCTGGGCGCCATGCACGCGCTGGCTCATCCGCTCGGCGCCCTTTACGACGCCCATCATGGAACACTCAATGCGATACTGATGCCCTACGTTTTGAAGGCCAACCGCAGTGCCATCGAGGAGAAGATCGCCAGGCTCACTCGTTACCTGGGCCTGACAACGGCCGGTTTCGATGGATTTCTTGACTGGGTGATCGAACTGCGTGCACAGCTGGGCATTCCCAACACACTGGCCGAAATCGATATCGATGACAGTGACAGCGAAACCGTGGGCGATATGGCTGTTGCCGATCCGTCTGCAGGCGGTAACCCGATCAGTTTCAGCAGTGACGAATATCAGCGCATATTCCAGGCTGCGGTGGCGGGTCATCTCTAGAAATCATGCATGTCGCAATCATTCAATGTGACGCAGTACTGAATGAATTCGTAGCGGAATTCGGTAACTACACAGATATGATCAAGCGCATGTTTTCGTCTGTGGGTGCCGATCTCGAGTACCAGGTATTCGATTCACGGCAAGGTGAATATCCGCACGACCTCGATGCCTGGGACTTCTATATCACGACCGGCAGCAAGGCGGGTGCCTACCAGGACATACCCTGGATCAGGCAATTGATCAGCTTCGTACAGCGGTTGGATAAACAGCAGAAGAAAGTCATCGGAATCTGTTTCGGTCACCAGATCATCGCAATGGCGCGTCAAGGGCAAGTTGAGAAGTCCCTGAAGGGATGGGGTGTCGGTATTGCGAAGAACCGTGTTATTGCCCATCCCGAATGGATGAAAGAGCCAGCCGACGAGCTGAACATTATTGCCAGCCACCAGGACCAGATAACCCGGCTTCCGGATGACACGCGGGTCATCGCTTCGAGCGACTTCTGCCCGTGTTTCGTCGTGCAGTGGGGAAACCATTTCCTCAGCATTCAGGGTCACCCGGAATGGCTGCCAGCCTATTCCAGGGCCTTGATGAACCATCGCCGGGATATTCTGGGGGATGAACTGACAGACGCCGGCCTCGCATCACTGGCCATA
Source organism: Gammaproteobacteria bacterium (assembly GCA_030618475.1). Lineage (GTDB taxonomy): Bacteria > Pseudomonadota > Gammaproteobacteria > DSM-19610 > DSM-19610 > Thiogranum. Next base: position 13,655 of record JAUXDG010000029.1, read on the forward strand.
GCGCCTGATAACACTCTGTTCACCCGTTGGATACTGGATTTTGTCGCATTCTGATCATGTACTCCTTAGTGGTTCCTGGTAGACGTGGCAAACGGTTCCACCAACTGTTCCAGCGGTTCAGGTCGCCCGATACCATACCCCTGGGCATAATCCACACCGATCTCCCGCAGCTTTTCCAGGATGGCTTCACTTTCCACGAACTCTGCAATCGTCTGCTTACCCATAAGCTGCCCGATCTCGTTGATGGATTTCACCATAGCGAAGTCCATGGGATCATCCAGGATGTCTTTAACAAACACACCATCGATCTTCAGGAAGTCGACCGGAAGATTCTTGAGATAGGCAAAGGAAGACAGGCCACTGCCGAAATCGTCCAGGGCAAAACGGCAACCCAGTTCTTTCAGCGACTGGATAAAGACAGTGGCATCGGTCAGGTTGGCAATCGCCACCGTCTCGGTGATTTCAAAGCAGATCTTCTCCGGCGGGATGCGCCACTTGCTGAACTGTGTCTTTACAAAAGCGAGAAAGTCTTCGTCACCCAGAGAGAGGCCCGAGAGGTTAATGGCACAAAGAAACAAACGCTGCAGACTCCCTGGATGATCGGCAAACCACTGGAAAGCCCTGCTGATAACCCAGCGATCAATACGGCCTGACAGGTTGTAACGCTCGGCAGCAGGCAGGAATACGCCCGGCAATACCATGTTCCCTGCCTCGTCCTCCATGCGCACCAGCAACTCGTAGTGCTGTGCTTCGTTGCTGTGTCTCGTAACCGGTATAATCGGCTGAACGTAAAGCTGGAAGCGGTCGTCGTCCAGGGCCCGCGGTAAACTTGCAGCCCACTGCATCTCACCATGCCGCTTCGCCAATTCCTCGTCATCCTCATGGTGGACGTGTACCCGGTTGCGCCCCTGTTCCTTGGCCATATAGCAGGCCGTGTCCGCGGCACTCAACAAAGCGGTAATTTTTTCGCTTGCTTCATTGATAGCAACCAGCCCGATGCTGACGCCGATGCTAAAGCTCCTGTCTTCCCAGACAAATCGAAACTCGGCGACCGTCTTTATCAACTCCCCTGCCACCCGCGTGGCTTCGTCAAGTGAACAGCGTTCCATGATCAGCCCGAACTCATCTCCTCCGAGACGGGCGAGCGTGTCTTCCTGCCTCACGTGAGCCTGCAACAACTGTCCAAGCTGGCGCAACAGTTCGTCACCCGCTACATGGCCGCAAGTGTCGTTGACCAGCTTGAACTGGTCCAGGTCAAAATACAGGAGGGCATTCACCGTGCCTTCCCTCCTGGCCGTCTCCAGCACCCGCCCGAGACAGTGCTCGAATTCCCGACGGTTGATCAGACCCGTTAAGCCGTCATGCGCAGCATGGAAGGAAATCTCCCGTAACATGCGCCGAGCCTCTGTCACATCCTTGAAGACCAGCACTACGCCCAGAAGCTCGCCGTCCCTTCCGCAAATGGGTGCCGCGGAATTTTCGATCGACCACTCCTCGCCTGACCGGCTTACCAGCACAGTATGATTCGCCAGCCCAGCGATCTCGCCTTCCCTCAAGCAGCGTGCAACAGGATCCTGCGCAGCTTCCCGGGTTTCTTCATTGATAATATGGAATACCCGGTCCAGGGGCTGGCCCTGTGCCTCGTCGGACGACCATCCGGTCAGTCTTTCTGCAACCGGATTAAGATAATCGATACAAGCGGAAGCATCCGTGGTGATCACGGCGTCACCAATGCAGTGAAGCGTTACCTGCAGCCGCTCGGTTTCTTCGAACAATGCCTGCTCGGCAAGCTTGCGATCCGTAATATCGGTAGCGATACCTTCGATCACCAGCCCCTCCCCCTCGCCGTGCCTTCCAACCGATCGGTCAAGGAACCAGTGCCACCGGCCCTGGATGTCCTTTATCCGGTATTCCAACTCGATAGACTTGCCGTCTGCGAATACCTGTATGGCCTGGTCGACACGCGGCTGGTCCTCCGGGTGGATAGCGTCATGCCAGAGAAACGGGTCTTTCTCCAGTTGATCCGGTTGGAATCCCAGAATGTCCTGGACCCGGGGAGACCAATAACTTGCTCCACTGCTCTTTACATAGGTGTAAACGATGTCCGGCAGTCCCTCGACCAGTCGCCGGTAGCGTGCTTCACTGTCCTGCAGCGCAATCTGCCCGCGCTGCGTGCTTAGTGCCCCCCCGATAATCTCTGCTGACAGTCTCAGCAGGGCCAGATCCTCTTTTTTCCACCTACCGGTTTCCTTGACGTTATCGAAACCGAGAAAGCCCATAACTCTCCCGGCCAGATGAACCGGCATCATGATCAACGATTTGATGTCCTGACTCTGCAGCATTGCCTTCTCGTTAACCGCTGCTTCCGGCAGCGCCGACACGTCAGGAATGGGCAGAAGCCTGCCCTCCTGCAGCTGTGTCAGTGACCAGCGGAACGCTTCCATCGGTGCTCCCTGGCAATTCTCGATCTGGCTGCTGACACCCTCGGCACACCACTCGTGGGTGTTGTCCATTGTCTTGCCATCGTCCCTGAAGAGAAACAGATACGAGCGGCAAGCCCCGCTCAGGCCGCCGATCCTTTCCAGCGCATAATTGATCGCGGTGTCGAAGTCTGCGGTGCCTATGAATCGAGAGGAGATGTCGGTAATTGCATTTTCAACGGCAAGGCGGTGTCGCAGACTGTACTCGTTATTAATCTGCTCAGTTACATCGATAGACATGACCAGTTCCCCGGGCCGCCCTTCGTGCTCTACCGGGCAGGTGATCATATCCACGAAGATAAGATCTCCATTCTTTTTCATTTGGCGCCTGACGCCAGTACTTTCCGGTTCCTCTCCTGCCTGGATGATTTCATCCGCCAGCCCGGGTATATCCTCTGCTGGACGAATGTCCTTGAGCGTCAAACCCAGGAATTCCTCCCTGGAGTATCCATAGTTCCGAACCGCTGCATCGTTCACTACCAGAAACCGCTGTGTCTCACGGTCGGAAATCCACATTGGCGTCGGATTCATGGCAAAGAATTTCTGATAGATATCGTCGTGCTTCATCTCTAATCGTACACTTGAGAGCCCAAAGACTTTATTATTCAAGATTAACAGGCAAACATCCATCCAACATTGGGCCGGGACTCCCGGACTCGACAGCGGCTTTTCTGTTGTGCTACAAGGACATCGGCACCGCATTCCGGGCCTTGAGGCTCGGCCTGTCCCCGCTGGATCGCACCATAAATATTTTGGACCACATGTATGACATTGGCCATTGCACCGTTAGGTTATCCGTAATATTGTCTCATAACAGCATCATACGGGGATTCAACAAGGTTTCAGATGGATTGGTTGCGGCGCCACAGACTTATAGCAATAGCTGTTGTTCTCGGCATCGGAATGATGGGTGCGGGTGCGTTGATGGCTGAATTGCCCGACATGCAAGCGCTGGAGTTGGGGCTGCTGATCAGCTTTCTTGTTCTGCCTGTCGTGTTCGGTCGGTATGCGCATTCATTGCTGCAGCGTGCGCAACAGGCGGCCGAAACAGTCCGTGATGAAGACATCACAGAGCGTCGACAGGCCGAAGAGAAACTGAATCTGAGAGCAGCGGTCTTTGAGTCCACCGATCAAGGCGTCATCGTTATTGACAGGAAGCACTGCATTGTATCCGTCAACCCGGCTTTCATCACACTCACCGGCTATACGCTGGATGAGGTTAAAGGTAAAAACCTGCTTTTCCTGAAATCAAGCCGGCATAATGAAGCTTTTTACGACAATATCTGGCGGTCACTGGAGAACAAAGGTTCCTGGAAGGGGGATATCTGGAACATTCGCAAGAACGGGGAAACCTACCCCTCCTGGCATACCATCAGTCCGATTTATAATAGTGAATCCGGTAAACTCACGCATTACGTGTCCATATTCTCGGATATAACGCCAATCAAGCGCCAGCAGGCAAATGTGGATTTGCTCGCTTACCATGATCCACTGACCGGCTTGCCCAACCGGCTATTGTTCACTGAACGTCTTGAACATGCCTTGAGTGTACTGGCACGTCTCAACACCCAGGTCGCGCTGCTGTTTTTTGACCTCGATGGATTTAAGGAGATCAACGATACACTGGGACACACCGTTGGTGATTCCTTGCTGCAGGCGGTCGCGGGTCGAATGCAGTCTGTGCTTAGAGACGGAGATACCGTGGCACGTTTCGGGGGCGATGAATTTGTGGTGCTGACCGAGTCATGCGAATCGCGAGCAGGGCTCGAGCAGGTGGCGGAAAAACTCATAAAAGCGGTATCACAGCCCTTACAAGTTGATGCGCAGGAAATAGAGGTCCAAACCAGCGTTGGCGTAGCTGTTGCTCCTGCTGATGGCACCGACAGCCAGACACTCATCAAGGCCGCTGATCAAGCGATGTACCGGGCCAAGGCGCATAAAGGCAGCCACTGCTGTTTCTCGGGGGGGAGGAGGGAGAGAGGGGGGGATGATGGGAACGGGGGCGTAGATGGGTGGGGAAGAAGGAGGGGGGGGAGGGGTAAGGGTGGGAAGGGACG